>JAOZUP010000092.1 GCA_029938595.1 Thermoanaerobaculales bacterium
GTGCTCATTTTCCCCCCGAGGTTATGCCGGAAACCTATCACACCTGAGGAGATTTTCGGACTCTATTTCTATGTAACTCTATGTAACTCAACAGAAATAGCTGCGCAGTGGAGCCGAGTTGTGCGGGATTGCCTACCCGCCGTTACCGGCAATGGCGCGCCGCGCCATGTCGGCCGTAATCTCCAGCTTGTGGCCGCCACCTTCCCTCTCCAAGAGGCCCTCGTGCTGCCAGGGGTCGTATTCGAGAGGGTTGATGATCTTGTTGAACACCGTGCGCAGGGCGCGGGCGCCGGTGCGGATGTTCAGCTCCGCCGCCTCCGCGATCATCGAAGCCGCGACGTCATCGATCTCGAGCTCGATGTCCATGACCTCGAAAAAGCGCTTCGAGCGGATGAACGGCGAGTCCAGCGATTCCAGCAGGATCTCCTTGAGCACCGCCACATCGAGATCGTGGAGCATGACCACGTTGTCGAAACGGGCCATGAATTGGGGCACCATGCCGTACTCGAAGAGGTCCTCCGGTTTGAGAAAATCGGACAATGCGAAGCGGGTCTCGATGCGCACTTGGCCGTCAGCCATCTGCACCGCCTGCGACTTGAGCTTTTCACCGCTGGCGGGGTTGATGACGCGCAGGTAGACCTGGTCGTAGAGGTTCTCAAAGGCGCCGCCGCAGATAAACATCATGTGGCGGGTGTCGATGTTCAGCGTGACCGGCTTTTCTTCACCGCCGACGAAGGCGAATGTCTTGTAGGTGACCACCTCCCCTTCCATCAAGGTGAGCAGGCCCTGCTGCAGCACGACCCCGATAGCGTTCGGCTTGCCGGCCACGATCGATGACATCTTGTCGATCTCATCGATGCAAATCGTCGCCCTCTCCATGGTCTCCTTGAGCGCCTCGGGGCTTGGGTTTTCGCCGACCAGGGCGCGCGCCCTTTGCTCCACCGCTTCGAGTAGGCGCGCGGGCTGGAACTCCATCCTCTCCGAATCGACCAGGAGGTTGGCGTTGAGAATGGTCATCGCGCGGAACGGCCGGTACTCCGGGACGTCGTGGTACATGCGTTGGATGTTGTTCATGATGGTGGTCTTGCCGGTGCCGGAGTTGCCGATCAGGAGGATGTTCCCGGGGACCTTGCCGGTCGTGTGCTTGTAGACCGCCACCGAGACGTAGCGCAGAGCGCCGTTCTGTCCGAGAACGCCCCTCCGCAGCTCGTCGAAGATCTGCGGCGGAGCGATCCCCTCGAGAGAGCGCGGATCGGTACCGTCGCCGCTCATGAAACCACCCCCCACACTCCATCGCGCGGCCCGAGCTCGATCCCATCCACGTGGACCGTTCGCCCGCAACCGCCCGGACGAAAGTCAGTAACGATGTCGACGTGTTGGGCCGACCGGTTGAGCACGCCCGCCACCGCCAGCTCCTCGATCGCCGCCTTGCCCTTCGCAGACGCCGGATCGTCGACATAGCAGTCCTCGTAGCTGGCGCCGATGGCGATATGGAGGGTGCCACCCACCTTCTCGACAAAGAGCGGGTGTTTGAGGACCCGGTCGAGGCCCGGGTTCATCCCCAGCGCCACCTCGCCGAGACGGTGCGAGCCGTCGTCGGTCTCGATGATCGCCGCCAGATGCTCGTGGCCGACGTCGGCCCGATACTCCACAATACGGCCGCCTTCGAACTTCAGATAGATTCCCTGGATGTCGTTGCCGCCGTAGTTCACCGGCAGATCCACGAAGATCTCACCCTCGGCGCTGTTTGCGTTGGGGCTGGTGAATATCTCACCGTCCGGGAAGTTGCGCAGACCGTAGGACAGGCGTGCCCGGCCTTGGGAGATATCAAGCTCGAGGGCGAGCTCGCGGTCTTCGCGAGGGCACTCGGTGACGATCCGAATCGTCGTGCCGTCGTTGATGACCGGCGCCAGACGCTCCTCGGCCTCGAGCAGAGGCCTCGGATCCGTCGTCGATGCGCCTACGATGAAGTCTCGGTAGGTCGCGAAGTCCATCTCCTCGATCTCGGCCGACGCCTCGGTCGGATAGAGCGTGATCACCCACGGCCTGGAGAGACGGATGTCGGCAAACGGACGATCCGCAGCCGCCAGAGCCTGTGATTGATCGGCCGCCAGTCCCATGAACTGCTCGGGATCCTCGGCGCCAAGCACCTCAACGTACTTGGTCATGCTGTCGTACCGGTCGCGATGCCAGGTGGGGATCCTCGCGAGCTGCTCGTCGGAGGCGGATCGGGCCATGCCGGCCGACCACACTCGCCCGCGTTCGTTGTTCGGCGCCACGACGTGGACATCGGGCACGCCACCGGCCTCGATGACCTTCTGTTCGAGCACCGCCATCAACGGCCAGCACACCGCCTCTCCCTTGATCATCACACGGTCGTCAGCGGTCACACCGCCGATTGAGTGGTCGAGTAGAAAGCCCGCCCAGATTTCAAGGTCCTTTTGGTCGATCATGATGCTCCCCGGGCCGCAGTCGCGGCGCCGTGCATTGTAGCCCCTCGGCATCCCGACTGCACCCTCTCTCTTGATTCGTGTTATCGTCCCCGCGTCTTCGGGGCCGGTTGGACAACCCGAGGGCATCACAAAGGAGGGATCAGATCATGCGTAAGACCTTCGTTCCATTTGTTTTGGTAACCATCCTGGTGGCCATCGGCTGTGCGGGGCCCAGCGGCGACACCAATGTCGCCCGGACCGCGCCGTCTCAGACTTACACCATGGAGCAGTTCATGAAGACCGTCAGTATCGGCGGCAGCTCCTTCAATCCAGACGAGTCCAAGCTCCTGGTCTCGAGCAATGAGACCGGGGTCTTCAATGTATACGAGCTCGACCTCGCGTCCGGTGTGCGAACACCGGTCACCGAGGGGGATGACACCACCTTCGCAGTCGCCTACATGCCCAACGACGAGCGGATCCTCTTCACCCGCGACCAAGAGGGCAACGAAAACAACCATCTCTACTTGCGGGATACTGACGGCACCGTTACCGACCTCACCGAGGGCGAGGAGACCAAGGAACAATTCGTCGGCTTCAGCAACGACCTCGCCAACTTCTTCACCATAAACAACGGCCGCGACCCGAGGTTTTTCGATCTCTTCGAGTGGGATATCGCCGGCCTCTCCAAGCGAATGGTCTACCGCAACGACACCGGTTTCGACGCCGCCGCCTGGACCCCCGACGGTCGCTGGCTCGTGCTGTCGAAGACCAACACCACCAACGATTCCGATCTGTTCGTTCTCGGCCTCTCGAGTGGTGGTGAGCCCGTGCTGATGTCGGACCACGAGGGTGAGGCCAACTTTGCGGCCGAGGATGTGAGCGTGGACAGCAGCATGCTCTACTACACCACCAACGTCGACGGTGAGTTTGCCACCCTCAAACGCTACAGCTTCGTGGACGGATCGCACGAGGAGGTGTTCGCCACCGACTGGAACGTCTCGTATGCCTACTTCAGCCGACTCGGCACCTACCGGGTCATCGGCACCAACGAGGATGGATACACCAAGATCCGAATCACCAACGAGATCTCGGGCGAAGAGGTCGAGATCCCGAATCTCCCTGCCGGAACGGTGACCGGGGTCGCCTTTTCGAACAGCGAAAAGCTCATGAAGCTCACCCTCTCGAGTGACACCATGCCCGGCAACCTCTTCCTATACAACATTGAAACCGGCGACCTGAAGCAGCTCACGGACACCGTCAACCGGGAAATCGATTCGAACGATCTCGTGGCGAGCGAGGTGGTCCGATTCACCGCCCGCGACGGCATGACCATCCCCGGGCCACTCTACAAACCAATCGCCGCCAGCGCCGACAACAAGGTCCCTGTTCTGCTGTCGATCCACGGCGGACCGGGCGGACAGAGCCGCGCCGGCTATAACGCCTCCCGCCAGTTCCTCCTCAATCACGGCTACGCCATCTTCGCAGTCAACAACCGCGGCTCCTCCGGTTACGGCAAGACATTTTTCGCAGCCGACGACCAAAAGCACGGACGTGAGCCGCTGTGGGACTGCATCGATGCCAAGGAGTACCTCAAGACTCTCGACTGGGTCGATCAGGACCGGATCGGCATCATGGGCGGCTCCTACGGCGGTTACATGGTCCTGGCGGCTCTCGCCTTCGAACCCGAGGAGTTCGCGGTCGGTGTTGATCTCTTCGGTGTAGCCAACTGGGTCCGAACGCTCGAGAGCATCCCCCCTTACTGGGAGAGCTTCCGTGAGGCCCTGTATGCCGAGATCGGCGACCCGGAAACCGATGAGGAGTTTCTCCGCGCAACCTCACCCGTGTTCCACGGAGACAAGATCACCCGGCCCCTGATCATCCTCCAGGGCGCCAACGACCCGCGAGTGATCAAGCCTGAGAGCGACGACATGGTCGCGGCCATCGAGGCCAATGACGGCATCGTCGAGTACGTCGTCTTTGACGACGAAGGCCACGGCTTCACAAAGAACGACAACCGTATCGAAGGCTGGAACGCCATTCTCGCCTTCCTCGACACCTTTCTTGCGGCCGAGTCCCACCCCTGATCGGGCGTTGATTTTCCACATCGATCCGAGCCGCGACGGCGGCTCGGGTTTTTTCAGGTCGAGATTCGGTCGAGGCCGAACCGTCTGCTGAAGATCCGATCGCGAATTCTGGCCGGTAAGCGGGCCATCGCCGGCAGGCGGACCGAGTGTTTGCCGGCCCGAAATATTGCCGGCGGCGACGGGTCCGTTACGGCGCCCACCAACAAGTGGGCGAAATCAGCTGCCGGCATCGAGCCCACCTGCGAGGCTCCGGCTCGGGCCTCGATGGAATCGAAGACCTGCGAGTACAAAGACCCTTCCCTGAACCGCTCCACTCCCCGCCCTGCGCGCTCCCCGAAGCGCGATTCGACAGCCCCCGGCTGCACCGTGATCACCCTAATCCCGAATGGAGCCAGCTCCATCCGAATGGCGTCCGAAATAAGGTGGACCGCCGCCTTGCTTGCGCAGTACGCGCCCGAAAAAGGGGTCGCCGTAACGCCCGAGACGCTACCGATATTGACGATCCGCCCGTTCCCCCGCTCCACCATCTGCGGCACGACAGCCTGGGTCACCGCCACGACCCCGACGACGTTGGTCTCGAGTTGGGTCCGCAGCTCATCGAGATCGAGCTCCGCCACCGGCCCGATAAGGGCGTAGCCGGCGTTGTTGACGACGATGTCAATCGGTCCAACCAGGTTCATTGCACCTTTCACCACACTCTCAATGGACGCGGGATCGGTTACATCGAGCCGTGCAGTCCGGATCTTTTCACCCTTGAGATCTTCAAGAGATTCTGGAGACCGCGCTGTGGCCAGGACTCGGTGCCCCTGTCGTGCAAACTCCCGGGCCAATGCTTTGCCGATCCCAGACGAACACCCTGTAATCAATACCACCTGGTTTTCGAGACGTGCCATGCCTTACTCCTGTCCACGGTCGCGGCCATTCCTTTTGTCACAGCATCGTACCCTTGCACGTCGGGACGCGGTACACTCAAACGATGAGCCCTCGCATTCAACTCGACGAATCCCTGCCCGAGGTGCCGATCGTACCTTTAGCAATGGGGGGGACACCCTCGCCTGTGGCTCGACACCTTCTCGACGCCGATTGGGAGGTCCCAACCTCCCAGACCCTGATGCTGTACCTGGCCGACGAACCTCGCATCGGCGATGAGTTCTCCTACCATGGGCTCCGTTGGATGATCGTCGACTACCGCAACGGCTGGGTGGCGCGGCTGCTGGTGGATTGAGACCAGCCACTTTTCAGGTATCATCCTGCGCCATGGATGCCGACACCCAACCGATCGATGCAACCCTATTCGACGATCTCCGTGAGCTCACCCCGGAGATGGCTGCGAAGCGTCTCGCAGAGTTGATCGACGCGCCATCTCTGGAGGAAACTGACGCCCTCACGCATGATGCCGGAATCATCGCGCTTCTGAACGACAGACGAGCCGGCGACCCCATCCTCGATCACCTGCCGCTGACCGCCCTAGGACACCTGGCGGACCGATCCACCGAACGCCTGCTCGCGGGTGATCGGAGCGACGCTGTGCTGGAGTCCGCATGGCAGCTGCTGGACGTGTTGCGCCGGAGCAGTCTGCTGTGTCGCATCGCAGAGGCAGGAGCAACTGATGACTGGTCGAGGCGGATACTGAGGCTGGTTGAGTCCTCGGATTTCACCTTCGGCCGCCTCTTTGAACAACGCGCAACGAATTACGGCGAGAGGATCCTCTTCCGGGTGCCTGCCGACGGTGAGAACCGGAAGGTGAGCTGGCGCCAGGCCGCCGGGCGGGTCGACCTCATCGCCCGCAGCCTTCTCGCGATCATTGCCGAAACCGGCAACCGCCCATTGGCCATCCTGTCCCACAACAGCCTCGAGATGGCCCTGGTGGATCTGGCGTGTCTGAGCACCGGGATCGTCAATATCATGGTGCCGGCAACTGCCACAGAGACCGACGTTGCATTCATCCTCGAGCACGCCAAGGTCGGCGCGCTGGTGGTGTCCGACGCTCAGCAGCTGCAGAAGGTGCTCAATGTGCGCGATCGCCTGCCGGACATCGGCCCGATCATCGCTCTCGAAGCGTCGGCGGCGAGCGCCCAAGGTGTGATCGGATTTGAACGCCTGCTCGCCAGATCCTCGGAAACCACGCCGGAGGAGCTGGCGCGGCGGCGGCGCGAGCAAAAGATTGACGACCTTGCCACCGTCATGTACACCTCCGGCACCACCGGCACCCCCAAGGGGATCTGCTTCACCCAACGAAACATCGTCTTCAAGCGGTTCGCGCGCGCCCTCGCCCTGCCCGAGATCGGCGAGGACGATCGATTCCTCTGTTATCTGCCCCTCTTTCACACTTTCGGCCGCTTCCTCGAGCTCACCGGCTGTGTCTTCTGGGGAGCGACCTACTGCTTTGCCGAAGACCCGAGTATCGACAATCTCACGCGGCAGATGCGCCAGCTGCGAATCACCGTTCTCATCAGCATCCCCATGAAGTGGATGCAGCTCTTTGACCTTGTTCGCCAGACGGTCGATGTCATGGCGGCCGACGACGCCGAGATCGCAGCTGCCCTGCGGCGAATCGTCGGGCCGGATCTGCGTTGGGGGCTGTCGGCAGCAGGCTATCTCGACCCGGAAAACTTCCGCTTCTTTCAGAGAAACGGGGTCGAGTTGATGAGCGGTTTCGGAATGACCGAGGCCACCGGCGGAATCACTATGACGCCGCCGGGAGGATATAAGGACGACTCTCTCGGTCCGGCCCTGCCGGGGATCGAGCTCGCCCTCGCCGACGACGGCGAACTCCTGGTGCGCGGTCCCTACGTCATGCGGGGATACCTCGACCCGCCGGACGGCACCGAGTCCTTCGACTCCGACGATTGGTTTCACACCGGCGATCTGATGGAGCAGGATGACGATGGTTTCATTCGCATCGTCGATCGAAAGAAAGAGATCTACAAGAACATCCACGGCGAGACCATCGCCCCGCAGAAGATTGAAAACCTCTTTCGCGATTTCGAGTCGGTCTCGCGGGTATTCCTGGTCGGCGATCACCGCCCGTATAACACCGCCCTGATCTATCCCAACCGAGACTTTGAAGACCTCGATCTCGGGATGCTGGACCCCGACGAGCTCAAGACCCACTTCCGGTCGCTTGTAGTGAGCGCCAACTCGTTCCTCGCACCGTACGAGCGGATCGTAGATTTTGCCATCATTGACCGCGACTTCGATGCCGACCGGGATGAGCTCACCGCCAAGGGGACCTACCGGCGAAAGAACATCGAGCGGGCGTTCACCGACCAGATCCGTCTTCTGTATCGGAGACAGACTTTGTCGGTCGGGGGCACCAACATCACCATGCCTAACTGGTTCTTCCAGGCCCTTGGCACCACCGCCCAGGAGCTGCGGGTCGAGGAGGAGAGCCTCGTGCTCATCTCCCACAACTCTGCCCTGACAGTTCGTCGCGAGGCCGACGACGCGGTGCGCATCGGATCGGCCCTCTACCGCCCGACCCGCCGTGCGGTCGACCTCGGTCATCTGCTCTCAAACCCCCGGCTCTGGCTGGGCAACGACGAGCTGGTGGACTTCGCACCGCTCGAGACCGTCCAGCGCGACAGCCGCCGCCGGCGTTCGGTCTCGGCGGAGTGGATTCGCCGCACCGGGACCCGAACGGTCGACGAGGCCGAGCGACAGTCGGCGCCGGAGCTCCTTCGCCGTCATGAGATCGACCTCATGGATCTCCACCGCGCAGCCCTGCTGCTGGCGGCCGACGACGAAGCGGACGCGGTCGCAGCGGTCAAGGTGCTCGACCACTTTCTGCACATCGAGGACAGCGACCAAATCGATCAGACATTGCGGATCCTCAGACGCGCCGCAGAGCTGCCGTCGGTTGCAGTCAGGCGCCGCGCCTTTCAGGTTCTGGCAACCTCGGAAATCGAACCGATGTACCGGCAGACCCTCGCGAGTTTTCTCGACCGGGGTGACACCCTCCTCGACCCCGAAACGATCTCGGTGCTGGTGGATCGCGACCTCAGCCCGGAGCAGGTCGACGCTTTCATCGACGAGGCCGAGAAACGCTGCGAGGGTTCGCCGAACGCGACCGACCCCGAGCTTCCCAACCTGTGCGATTTTCTCTCCAGTTATGGAGCGACCCACCCCACCCAGTACCGGCGGCTACGCGGCTTCTTCACCCGCGCCGTTATGATCGCGGACCACGAAGAGGCCCGCGAGATGGCCGCCGAAGGCAAGCGGCGACTGGCCAAAGGCTTTCGGGTCTGGCTCGGCACACCCTCTCGGGTGGCGGTGGATCCGGAGACCGGCCTCGAGTACAGGTGGGAGGACGTCGTCGCCTTCTCCGACGAGGTGGACGAGGAAACCCGGCATCGCCTCCTCGACGCGCTTCGCACGACGCCGATCATCCGCGAGGCCTCCTTCCTCTTTGGCAGCACACCGAAGGTCATCCATCTCGACGATATCCTCCCCGGCGGGGTGTGGATTCGGCACCTCGGCACGTCGCACGGGAAGTCGGTGTTTCGAATCGCGATCAGGACACGGTCCCGGGAGCAGCTCGATCTTGCGCTCAACCTCAACCGGGAGCTGCCCGCCGAGGACGCTCAGGAGGAGATCAACTGGCTCATCGTGTGCAGCGAGGCGCGCGGATTGGGGCCGCTGGTCGAAATCTTCGGCGGCTCCTGGCCGGAGCATGATCTCTGGACCGAGGAGTTCATACCCGGAGAGACTCTCGACCGCGCCGTCAACCGCCTCGCAAAACACGACGAGGACCCGGAACGCGTCAAGGCCTGGTGGCCCTTCGCGGCGTGGGCGGCGCTGAGCGCCTACGTCGACTTCTGGAACCGCACCGGTCGCCGTCTGGTGGTGGCCGATCCGACGCCGGCGAACGTGATCGTCCCGATGCACGACTATCACACCGGGGCGCGCCTTGTGTCGATCTCGTCGCGGGCGCCGTTCGACTCGCTGCCAACGATGCTACGAAGCTTCCGGCAGATTTTCGTCGAGCCGGTCGAGGCCGAGCACCCCGAGCTTGCGGGGCTTGCCGGGTGGGACATCCTGTTCTCGGCGGTGCTCGAGATCATCGGTGAGCAGGAAGGCGCGGCTCAGCTCCGCGCGGTCCTCGAGACCGCATCGTCAGAGGACCACGCGATGGCCCAGTGCCTCGAGACCTTCCTGGAGTCGGTCAGCCGGCGGGGATTCCTGCCGCGCAGGCTCTTCTTCGCGGCCAAACGCTTCCGCCGCTGGGACCGGCTCAACCCCGATGCGAAGCTCACGCCGCGCGCGCAGACATTGCACGAAATCTTCGAGACCTACGACGTCGGTAAGCTGCGCGCGGCCTACCCAGAGGCTCGGGCGCGGTTCTTCCGCGAAACAGTATTCAGAAATGCTTCCGATGTGCTGGCAGAGGGTCTCGAGTCGGTTATCTCCCGGCTGCGGTGCGGCGATCTCGCACCGGATGAGCTCAGCGCCGCCGTCTCCGATCTTCGGGCCCACCTGTCCCTCGGCGCCGACGATGATTACTTCCTCGCCCGCCTCTCCTACCCCTATTTGCGGCCCGAGGACGAGGTCCAGTATGTGGCGGCAGCCGCCGGCGGCACCCAACAGAGCGAGATGGTAGTCACCCTCGAGGACGGGGACGGCAACCCATTCCGAATTCGTCACGCTCTCAGCGCCAAGGAGGTCGGACGGCTCCACCGGCTCTTCCTCAGCGCCAAGCTCCAGGTGCAGTTTCGCCCTGAACACCGGTTTTTGGTCGCCATCAGCGAACGGGGCAATCTGATTGGCGGTCTCTTCTACGAGGAGCAGCCCGAGGCGCACTCGGCGCACATGGACAAAATCGTCGTTGCCCAGGGCTTCCAGAGCCGCGGTATCGCCGGTGCACTGATCGAGGAGCTCCGAAACCGGCTTCGGACCGCTGGTTGCCGGTCACTGACCACGGGCTTCTTTCGGCCGCAGTTCTTCTACAGCATGGGCTTCACGGTCGAACGGCGATACGCCGGCCTCGTTCAGTCACTGGTCGAGAACGACCAGGAAGGCTGACCCCTCCTCATTCGCACCTTGTCGTGGATAATTCCCTGTGATAGCGTATGCCTACATCGTGATCGAATAGAGTCACGAAATGAATTCGAGGAGCTCGACATGCCACTGAGCGGACGCAAGATCCTGATCGCCGAGGACGAGCCCGACCAGCTCCACTTCATCAAGACAGTGCTCGAAGACAACGGCGCGACGGTGGTCGTTGCTCACAACGGGACCGAGGCTCTTTCTCTCGTGCGTTCTGAGCTCCCCCACGCCATGACCCTCGACATCAACATGCCCGGAATGGACGTGATGGAGCTGCTCGGCGAGCTCAAGGGTGACGAGACGCTCAACGGCCTCAAGATCTGCATCGTCAGCGGCCGCCCCGAGCTCCGGCTCGTGCTCCGTGACCGGCACCTCAACGCCAACGGGTATCTTGACAAGCCCTTCACCGAGGACGATCTCGTCACGACCCTCCAGGAGCTCCTCGCGGGCTGAATTTCCCCGTTAGAACGTTAAAACGTTAAACGTTTGAACGTTTCCCAGCCGCGTGCGTCACTTTGAATCCCAACGTTGTAACCAGTTTCATTTAAGAAACATCCATGTTTCGTGGTGTTGATCTGAACCAGCCGCGAAACGGCGACAGATTCATAGCCTGGTCGCGGTAGGAACGGCCCTTGCGGGCCGCCCCCCGCACAGAT
>JAOZUP010000093.1 GCA_029938595.1 Thermoanaerobaculales bacterium
TAACAAAATTGCCCGGTTGTTCGGCCGACCTGAAGGAACCGGATACGCAGGATACAACTTAGTAGCCTATCATCGTCAGCGACCCGAAGATCACCTTCCACGACGCGACGCACACAAACGCCAGCATGGAAACCACACCCAGCGTCAGCCACTTGACCTCGGAGTCGGCTATGAGATCGGCGAGGCTCGGCAATCGGCGCAGCGGCTGCAACAGCCCCGGCAGCAACCCGAAGAAGACGGCGGCAAAGAGGAAGAAATAGATGGGATAGCCGATGAAGGCGTACTGCCCCTGGAGCATGTCGAAGGGACAGTGGTGGGTCGGCAGCTCGTACACATAGAGCGAGAGGACCGAGACGATCGCGGCCAGCGACACTACCAGGATCAGCAGCGAAAGTCCTGCGAGGAGGTACCTCAGCAGGCTCGAAAGGCTCACCAGGCACGCCACCCCGGTCGCCAGGAATAGCGCCGCCACGAGGTAGAAGGCGACCAGCATGGGCCGCACCGGCAGGCTCGCCACCTCGCTCGCCAACGTCGAGCCCGATTCGTTGAAGAGGGCGCCGCAACAGGAGGTGATGATCTGGGGATCGAGACCGGTGAAGTAACGAATCTGCAGCACGAGGTCGGCCGCCATCAGCGGCACGAGCAGCAGCAGCGCCAGAAACTTCAACTTGATGATCGGGAAGTCGCCCGCCCGGCGGTCTAGGCTGTCGACGACGATCCAGATCGGCGACACGATCAACACCAGTACCTTGACCGCGAGGGCGGTCCAACCGATAGGGTTCGCGTTCAAAGACCCCGTGGCGCACATCGCCCCCACGAAGAGCTCGTGGATGTCGTCGACGGTGAACAGAAACAGCAGCGCGGAGACGATCTGGAAGCCGAGAGCGGAGATCGCGAGGGTCGACCCCAGGTAGGTCTCGCGCTCGAGCGTCAGCTGCTCGGCCGAGCTGCTGTCGAAGTCCCACCTTCTGAGGACCCGCACCCCGATCCAACCGGCGTACAACATCATGGCGAGCACGATGCTCGAGCCGACGATGAGGGCGAGGATCCCGGGGTGGAGAATCACGTCGAGTCGCCGGCGTCGACCCGGCCGTCTCTCATGGCGATCACGCGGTCGACGATCCGGTGGTTGTAGATCAGCGCATCGTGGGTGGAGATGATGACGGTCTTGCCATCCCGGTTGAGATCTTCGAGGATGCGCATGAGCTCGTCCGAGAGCTGCTGATCGAGGTGCGCCGTCGGTTCGTCGGCGATGATGATCTCGGGCTCGTTGATCAGCGCCCGCGCAACGGCCACCCGTTGCTGCTCGCCGCCGGACAGCTTGCGCACCCGTCGCGCCCGTTTGTCCTGCAAGCCGAGCTCCGCCAGAATCGAGTCGGCCCGCCGCCGCATCTCGGCCGGCCCGACATCGACCGGGTAGAGCGGCAGCATGACGTTGTCGAGAACCGTCAAGTCCGAGATCAGGTTGAACTGCTGGAAGATGAAGCCGAACTTCCGCCGGCGCACTTTTGTGAGGACCTCTTCGGAAAGCTTGGCCACGTCGCGACCGTCGACCACGATGCGGCCGGAGGTCGGTCGTGCCATGCACCCGATCAGGCTCAGGAGGGTCGTCTTGCCGGAGCCGCTCGGGCCCTTGAGGGCAACCACCTCTCCCCGCCCCACCGCCACCGTCACCTTGTCGACCGCACACACCTCGTCTGGCCGCCGCGGGTTGTAGACCTTGGTGGCCTCTTCGGTGAAGATCAGGGAAGGGTCGGGGGAGTTTATGACCGCATCACCTCTTCCGGATCGGCGATCGCGGCCTTCCACGACGGAAATATGGTGCTCGCCACGTACGGAACAACCGTCAGCGAAGCCAGGACGAAGATCTGGTAGAGATCGACGTGCGGGGTCACGCGGAAGTCGGGGAAGAGAACCGACCAGCCCTTGACGACCGATGCGAAAAGAGACGCATCAAAGATGAAGACGTGGACGAAGGCGAGGATCAGACCGAGGAGCAGGGAGGTCACCGAGATCACGATCCCCTCCCAGAACTTGAGCTCGAGGACATCCCCGGTCCCCCAACCGATGGCCTTGAGGATCCCGATCTCCCGCTTCTCCTCCGCACTGATCCCGGTGGCCTTGTCCCAGGCGAGGATGCAGAACGCCAGCAGCGCGCCGAAGAACATGGTCAACAGCATGCCGCCCCGCCAGCTGAAGACCGCGTCGTAGGTCCGAAGGATCTCATCTCGGGTAATGGGCCTGGTTTCCGGGAAGCTCCGCTTGATCTTCGCGGCGACCTTCGGCACCTCGTTTTCGTTGTACACCTGGACGGATATGTCTGTCGCCAGTCCGTCCGGCAGACCGAAGAACTCGATGAGGTCGTCGTTCGACAAGATCACGAGGTCGTTGGTCAGAATGTCAGACTCGGAAACAAAGATGCCGACGATATCGAAGGTGACACCGACGTTGCGGCTGTCGATGAGCACCAGCTCGTCGCCGATCTCGAGCTGTCGCGCGCTCGCCACGCCCGAGCCGATGGCGCAGGAGGCGACCGCGGACGGCAACCCGCCCTCGAGCATAGAGAGGCTCGGCGAGCCTCCGCCTTCGAGCCCGATGAGGGTGTAGTTGCCGCCGGTCAGCGCGTCGAAGTAGTAGCCCCAGTACCTCGGGGTCACCTCCCCCACCCCGGGGATCTCGCGAATCGCCTCGGCCATCGACACCGGGATGAGGTCGTGGCGACCGCCGGAGAGACGCTGGACGACCACATCCGGTGCGTCCCGCAGAATCTCCTTGGCTTCCATTCGAAGGGAGTGCGTGAGGATGAGGATCGACGCCAGCACCGCGATCATGATGGTGAACACGGCGATGATCGACAGGTTCTTGAACCGCCTTCGCCAGAGCGACGAGATTGCGTAGTCGAGGATTTTGAGGCGGCGCATGGTTGCTGTTCCGTGGTCCCCGGTCAGCGATCCGCCGCGGCCACCCGAGAACGATCGGGTGCGGCGACCACCGAACCGGCGGGGAAGTGTTCGAGCGACGAGGGTCCGTCCTGGAAAGGCGCGAAGAAGTCGGCCTGGGACGGATGGCGGGTGTACCTCGCCTCGGTCCAGATCGCCAGATCCGTCAGCTCGAGGCGCTGCACAAGCTCCTGCTTCTGAGGGATCTCCTCCGTGGTGCGTGCTCTCGCGACGCTCATGCTCCATGTGAACAGACCCGCGAGCACGATCACCTGGATCACGGTGATGGCGAGAAAAACTCTCGCCTTAATCAATATCATCTGGGGATCTTTTCCGGCGTTATGTCATCGAACTCGAGGATCTCCCGGCCTCCGTGATCCTGGGCAAAGGTCTCCGCCTCTTCGCGCTTCTCCAGCGGGATGAGCTCGCCTCCCATGGGCCCCATCAGGTCGCTTCCCACCACGAAAAACGCGGTTTTCGCGTCGATGAGCTGCACTCGGTAATA
This sequence comes from Thermoanaerobaculales bacterium, assembly GCA_029938595.1. Classification (GTDB taxonomy): domain Bacteria; phylum Acidobacteriota; class Thermoanaerobaculia; order Thermoanaerobaculales; family Sulfomarinibacteraceae; genus Sulfomarinibacter. The sequence goes on from JAOZUP010000093.1 coordinate 3,445, forward strand.
ATCCGTGACAAAGACCTCGGAGATCGTTCGATCCTGCGCCCTGTACTTTTCGAGATCGAGCAGGTAGCGAAAGAGGTCCTTCGGACCGTCGAAGAAGACCTGTGATTCATCCGCGAACACAATGGTCGCGACCCAGTTGTGGTACTTCTCCACGAACATCCCGCAGACCGCACAGCGGTCGTCGGGCCCGGGAGCCCGCGGTTCGGCGGCGGCGGTGGTCCCACAGACCCCACACACGAAGATAGCGATCGCGAGCACAGGGGTCAGCTTCCGAATATCCATCCCCGTATCTTGGCGGCTGTCTCCTCTCCTTGTCAACATGCAGGCCCTCGACGGCCCGTGATCGCTATCGCTATCGGAATCGCAATCGCTATCGATGCTCCCCGTGCCAATCCGGCCATTCGATAGCGATACCGATAGCGATAGCGATAGCGAGCCGGCCGATTTGGTCCCCCTCAGACTGACGGTCCCACCAATGTCTTTGGAAGCGAGCAAGCCATCGGTGTTGCAGTGTCTCACTGTCTCATCGACTCTCTGAGACAGTGTCCGGGCCCATGCATCCCCGGCGTTTTGATTGGAAATCGCTACATACCAATGATTTACGGCTATTTCAGGTGCAGGCTTCGGGCTGTAGCGGCTTCGGATGTGTCTCAGCACCTCGTGACGCCCGACCCTCCCCCGCGCATCCAGGAGACGCTCAAACTTCTGCCAACACACGACTTCAGCACCAAGACACTTTCTTGGCACGGTTTCTGCACTACCATTTGGCCTCCTTCCTTTCTCATGTCGGTTCGTGCTCCGGGGTGGTCCCGGAGCACGGAACCGTCGGGGGCATCGAACAAAGGTCGGGAAGTGGTAAAAAGATCGATGATGATTCGAAGAAAGCTGGCGGCGGTTCTTTCCCTGCTGATTGCAGTTGTGCAATTTGCGGGCGTGGGGGCCGTATCGAGCGGCAGCACGAGTCGGGCATCGGCGGAGTACTACTGCTGTTGCCCGGGCGAGTGTCACTGCACCTCCGACTGCTGCAATCACGCGCCGACCGGTGCAGATAACGGCAAGCCCGCTGGATCGAAAATCGGCGCCGGGACGCCAATCCTCGAGGCGCCCATACGGTGCGGCGTATGGACGGGTACCCTCAACCGATCGCCCGACTCACCCAAAGCGCTGGCCACTACCCCGCAGGGGTGGGTCTTCGCGCAACCGGACCGGTCAATCCGGAGACTGTCGGAATCCGCGTTCATCGTTTCCCCCCGAGGGGCCCTCAGACCGTCGGCTCCCCGCGCACCCCCCATGTCTGTGGAAGTCGCCTGACCAACACAGACCAACGTCCATAACGATGGACAGACCGGGGGAAAATTATGATACGGCTGAATCTGGAACGATGGCCTGCAGCCCTTGTGCTGCTTCTACTTTCAATCTTGTGTACCGCTGCGGCGGGTGCGGAGACCGGATCGCTGGTTGGCGTTGTTCGCGGGCCCGGCGGGGTCGGATTGCCCGGCGCAACGGTCACGGCACATCCGGCAGACGACCACTCGGCCACGTCGGTGGTCAGCGGAGAGAGCGGCGCATTCCGAATCGACGACCTCGAACCGGGAACGTACACGGTCGGGGGCGCGATCCACGGATTCCACCCCACGTCGGCCGAAGGGGTAACCGTCGACAGCGGCCGCGTGGCAAGGGTCGAGCTGTCGCTGTCGGTGGCGACCTTTCGCGACACCATGCAGGTGGACTCGCGATCGCCCCACGACTCCCTCGAGGCCTCGGAGCTGAGGGAGAGCACGGCGCGTGACCTCGGCGAGGCGCTGGCGGGCAAACCCGGAGTATGGAAGGTCCGCAAGGGCGGCATCGCCAACGACGTCATTGTCAGAGGTTACAGCGAGGACGACCTGACAATGCTGATCGACGGCGCCAGAGTGGCCGGCGCCTGCCCCAACCGCATGGACCCACCGGCATTCCACCTTGATTTCGCGGAGGTGGATCGGGTTGAGATCGGACCCACGACCGCGCGCATGGCGGCCCAGGGAAGCCTCGGCGGCATCGTCAACGTGGTCACCAAGAAACCGGGCACTGGGCTGAAGGCCGACGCTTCACTGGTCGCGGGGAGTTGGGACATGATCAACCCCTCCGCCACGATCAGCTACGGCACCGGCAGATTCGCCGTGCTCGGCGGGATCTCCCACCGCTCGAGCCAGCCCTATGAGGACGGGTCGGGAGCCCTCTTCACCGAAGGTGCGAACTATCAATCTTCGGTCGACGGCGTCGACGCCTACGACATCAACAGCTACTGGACGCGTCTGTACTTCGAACCGGCGAAGGGCCATGAGCTCCACCTTTCGTACGCTCGTCAGGAGTCGGACGACGTCCTCTACCCGACCCTGATGATGGATGCGGCTTACGACGACACCGACCGTCTCGTGGCCGGGTATCGATGGGACTCCGAGACCGGTTTTCTCCACGCGGTGCGCGCCACGGCGTATGTCACCCAGGTGGATCACTGGATGGTGGATGCGCTGCGCACGACCGCCACGGTGGCGCCCCGCGGCTGGAGCATGGGTACTCAGGCCAACACGCGCATCATCGGCGGCACGGCCGAGGGCGATATGGGACCGGTGACCGTCGGCCTCGAGGCCTACACCCGGAACTGGAACGCCTGGACAGAGATGGCCGGAATGGGCTACATGCGCCAGCACTCGATCCCCGATGTGGACATGGACGTGCTCGGCCTGTCCGCGAGGTGGTCTCATGCGCTGGCACAGCGCACGCGGATCGAGATCGGCGGCCGCATCGACCGGGTTTCGACCACAGCCGACCCCTCCAAGGCAAACACCGCCCTTTACTACGCCTACCACGGGGTGGAGAGCACCTCGAGAACCGACACCGAGCCGTCGTTCTCCCTTCGCATCGCACACGAGTTCAGTAACGAATTCAGCCTCACTGCAGGCCTCTCACGCACGGTCCGCTCCCCTGACCCCCGCGAGAGGTACTTCGGCCTCAGGCGAATGGGAGGTGACTGGGTCGGCAATCCCGGGCTCAATCCTCCAAAGGCGACCGGCGCCGAGCTCGGGCTCACCTGGAGCACGGGCAGCGCCGTTGTGACGGCAACGGCCTGGGCCGATCGAGTTGACGGCTACGTCCTGGTGTACCGCCAGCAGCGCATCAACATGGTCCCCGGAGTCATGAACACCAGCGCCCAGAGCTATACCAACGTCGATGCGAACATCCGCGGGGCCTCGCTCGACGCGTCGATGGCCCTGAGCTCGCGGGTCTCTCTCGCCGGCAGCGCCACCTATCTCCGGGGCACCCAGGATCCGATCCCGGCACTTGGCATCTTCTCCACAAACCTGCCCGAGATGCCTCCCCTGACCGGCAGGCTCGCCGCTCGCTGGCAGAACACCAAGTTCTTCGCCGAGGCGGAAGCAGTTGGCAGCGCCAGCCAGACCAAGGTCAACGAGGACCTCAACGAGGCTGCGACGCCCGGCTGGGGCATCGTCAATTTGAAGACCGGCTACTCTTCGGGCCGGTGGCGGCTCCAGCTGATCGCCGCGAATATCTTCAACCGCACCTATCACGAGCACTTCTCGTACCTGCGCAACCCCTACCGCTCGGGCTACATCATCAACGAACCAGGGAGAAATCTGAGCGTGACCTTCGGCTGGACATACTGAAAAAAGCCGACTAAAAAGAAGATGAGCCTTTTGCAAAATTCAGAAGCAGAGGAGGCGGGGATAAACCCCGCCCCTACGAAAACACATGTAGGGGAGGGGTTTATCCCCTCCCTGCCGAATTGTTGCTTCATCGACGAAACGCCTTTACAGGGGTTTCTGCAAGATGCTCAGATATTAAAGAACCCGCCTACAGTTCCCTTGGAAACCTTTGTAGGCGGGTCCTTTAGGGCCCGCCACCACGACGTTTCGGAACCAGGGGAGGCTCAACTCGCGGGTGGACTGGCTCAGTTCCCGCCTTCGGCGTCGATCCGCTCTTCGAGGTCGAGACGCCATTGCAGGGCCGCTTGGCGGACCTTCCAGGCGCAGTCGCGGACGACGCCATCAAGCAACATGCAGCTATCGTGCAAGCATTCGTCTCTCTGTTCGTCCGCGAGCTCCAGGAGCTCGGCCGACAGCCTCAATGCTTCGGACATGTGGTCATGGCATGCCACAGAAAGTCTCCAATGCCGTCCAACTTCGGACGGGTTGTATTCAGTCCATGTGAAGCAAGGCCCGTACCAACACACCGAAATCCATTGAATCATCAGCGAACCGTCTATGATCCAACGACTTACACGGACTCCACGAGCGGCAGCCCAAGCGTCTCATGTGTCTCGTGCGACTCCCCGGCGCTGCGATAAACTCTATTGACTCGAGCTCTCCCCAGCATCGTTCTCCTCGAATATCGATCGAGAACTCTTTCACTGTCAGTTGTTTCCGTGCCCAGACCTATTCACGGAGTCATCTTTCTGACCGTCTCACGGGAGCTGTCTGAGACATAGAGACAATGAGACAGTTCATGACATTTCCGTGACCGTGGTCACTACATGCTCATGTGTTCATCTGTAAATATCTAGTTGACGATGTGCAGCAGGAGGGACACTCAATTCTGCACATCATTCTCAATTTCTGGCGCTTGGATGCGCCGCACAATGGAGGGCACCATGGAGGGACATCGGGAACGAAAGAGTCAATGGCGTCGATGGGCGGTCGGAGTGGTTCTGCTGTCGACGATCACCTTGGTCGCGAACGCCGACGAACCGGTCAACGCCAAACGATCGGGAAGGGCACGCGTTGCCCCCACGGACAAACCCATCACCCTCGTGGTCACAACGGACCGGCCGACCTACTCCGCAGGTGAGACAATTCACATCACGGCAAACGCAACGTACGGTGACGGCTCTCCGATTCAACAGGTCAAAAAGACCAAGGTTCAGATTAAGGATGGCGCCGGTCGGCGGGTTGTCCGCGACGGGCTGGAAAACCAGGGATCCGGTAGGTTCACCTTCAGCCACACCACGACGTCCGACGCCAACCCCGGTTCGTGGGAGATCGAGATCAAGATCGAGGACACAGCACGCAACAAAGCGGAGCAGGAGATCTCTGTGGACGTGACAATTGGATCATCACCCTGCCCAGATGCGGACGGCGACGGCCACAGGGATGCGGCGTGCGGCGGCACCGACTGTGACGACTCCGACCCGCTCATCCACCCAGATGCCGCCGAAACCTGCGGGGACGGCATCGACCAGGATTGCTCCGGCGCTGACCTGCCGTGCGGCGAACCCCACGCGGCCTTGACCTGGAACGGTCCGGACACCTGCCTCCAGTGCCACTCGGCCGAGGCCCACGAGGTGCACGGCTCGGTGATGTACCAGTGGAAGGGAGAGACGCCGGACATGGTGAACGGCGAGGCCCCGCAGGGCAAGAACGCGGGCGCCGTCAACAGCTACTGCATCAGTATTCTCGGGAACTGGGACGCCTGCGGCAACTGCCACGTCGGCCTCGGCGCAAAGCCTCAGGACGAGGCGACGCCCGAGCAGCTCGCAAACATCGACTGCATGCTGTGCCACCAGCAGGCCTACCGCCGCAAGAAGGTCGACGGGGTCTTTGTCCCCGACACCGACGCGATGGCCGTCTCGATGGACCAGGCGGCACGAGGTGTCCACCGTCCGGTGCGGTCGAACTGCCTCCAGTGCCATGCCAAGGCGGGCGGCGGAGACGCGGTCAAACGCGGCGACATCACCCTCGCGCACGCGGACACGGCGGATTTCTCGTTCGACGTTCACATGTCGACCACCGGCGCCGATTTGATGTGCCAGAGCTGTCACACATTCACGGACCACAAAGTGGCGGGCAAGGGCTCCGACCTGCGGCCCACCGACTCCGATGTCACCGTCGAGTGCAGCAACTGCCATTCGGCGATGGCGGCCGGCGACCACGAGGGGGACTACCTCAATCGGCACACTGAACGAGTCGCATGCCAGACGTGTCACATCCCGACCTACGCCAAGGACGCCGCCGACAGCGCCGCGACCGAGGCCACCGAGGTCTACCGCACCTGGATTGACACCCACAGCGAAGCCGCGCCGTTCCACCCCATCATGGACAAGGTCAACGATCTCGTTCCCGAGTACCGTTTCTGGAATCGACTCAGCGACAACTACCTGCTCGGAGACGTGGCTGCGGTCGACCCGCAGACCGGCAGGTATCCGACCTCGCGTCCGCTCGGCGATGTCGACGACCCGGACAGCAAGCTCTACGCCTTCAAGTACAAGACCGCGCAGCAGCCGATGGCCAACTCCACCGGCCAGCTCATCGCGCTCGACACCAGCGTCTTCTTTGCCACCGGCGATGGCGCGGCGGCCACCGAGCAGGGGCTCGCCAACATGGGTTTCAGCGCGGACGAGCCCTACTCTTGGGTCGAAACCGACACCTATCAGATGCTCAACCACGAGGTCAGCCCCTCCGGCCAGGCGCTCGAGTGCGGCGACTGCCACGGCAGTACCGCCCGGATGGATCTGCAGGGTGACCTCGGTTATGGGCTCAAGGCGTCTCTCGGCGAGCTGTGCGTCCAGTGCCACGGCTACAAGTCATCGAAGGGCTTCACTGAAAACCACGAGAAGCATGTCAAGGACAAGAAGTACGACTGCTCGTGGTGCCACCAGTTCAGCCGCCCGGAGCGGGGTTTGAAAATGCCGTAGACCGGCGCGCCGTCATTGCAACACAAGGGCCGGCCCATTCCGGGCCGGCCTTTTTTCTGGGGTCAGTCGTGCACACCAGCGGCGAAACTGAAGGTGGGCCAAGGCCCACCCTACTTCGGACCCATAATTTGCGCGGGCTCGTAGGGTGGGCTTCAGCCCACCTTCAGGGTCCTTCTCGTTTCTTTGGCGTATCGGATGGCGACGTTATCGGTAGGAGGATCAAACCCGGCATCTCGCTATCGCTATCGGTATCGGTATCGCTATCGAATGGCCGGATAGGCACGCGACACATCGATAGCGATTGCGAATCCGATAGCGATCGCGATCACGGGCCGGCAGCCTTTGTAGGCGGGTCCTTTAGGGCCCGCCACCGTCACAACGCCATCTGATCCAAAAACCGGTACAGCGTGGCTCGCGAGACCCCGAGGAATTTTGCGGCCTCGGTTTTATTGCCATTGGTCTCGTCCAACGCCGCCGATACGGCGTCCACCGTTAGCCCCCGGCGCCGGCGGATCTTCGACGCGGCCTGTGCGCCGGTTAGCCGCAGGTTCGGCGGCAGGTGTTCGATCAGGATCACGTCGCTCTTGCACTTGATCCACGCGAACTGGAGCACATTTTGCAGCTCACGGACGTTGCCCGGCCAACTTAACGACCTGAAGACTTCCATCACCTCGTCCGAAATCGACAGCTTGCGCCCACCGGAGGTCGCCGACGATCGCAACATGAAGTGCTCCGCCAGCAGCGGAATATCGTCGATCCTCTCCCGCAGAGGCGGCACGCGGAGCGGTACGACACACAGACGGTAGAAGAGGTCGTCTCGAAACCTTCTGGCCCGAACCTCTTCCTCGAGGTCCTTGTTGGTGGCGCTCAACACCCGCACGTCCACCGTTCGGGTCTTGTCGCTGCCGACGGGCTCGAAGGTCCCTTCCTGCAGGACCCGCAAGAGCTTGACCTGGGTCGAGGGCGTGAGGTCTGCCACCTCGTCGAGAAAGATCGTTCCTCCGTCAGCGAGCTCGAACCTCCCCTTGCGATCCCTGACCGAACCGGTGAAGGCGCCTTTGACGTGGCCGAAGAGC
>JAOZUP010000472.1 GCA_029938595.1 Thermoanaerobaculales bacterium
CGCGCGCCCAGGTCTTGGTCATGCCGATGACCCCGGCCTTGGTGGCCACGTAGTTGGTCTGGCCGAAGTTGCCGTTGAGGCAGGCCACCGAGGAGGCGTTGAGAATCGCACCGCCTTCGCCACCCGCGATGAGGTGGGGCACGATCGAGCGGGTGCAGTTGAAGACCCCCTTGAGGTTGACGCCGATGACGGCGTCCCATGCCTCGTCGGTCATCCTCGACACCACCTCGCCGTCCTTGTATTTCACCAGCTGCGCGTCGCGCACGATGCCGGCGTTGTTGACCAGCACATGGATGGAGCCCCAGCGGTCGGCCACCTCGGCCGCCGCCGCCTCGACCTCGCCCGCATTCGCGACGTCGACCTTTTGAAAGACCCCCGCGCTCTCCGGCGTCTGGTTGACGTCCCATGCGGCCACCCGACAGCCCTCCGCAGCGAATCGCTCGGCAGTTGCCAGGCCGATGCCCGCTGCTGCACCAGTTACGATCACGACCTTGTCGCTGAGTCTCGTCTCGATCACGATCTCCCCTTTCAGACTCCAGTTGATCCCGACACGGCGCGGCGTTGCCCCGCGCCCGCCTGGGCAGGTGAATCAAGAAACCAGGGGGGGGGCGCCGCGACGCGGCACCCCCCTGGCAACAGCATCAGAAGAACCTGAACTCCAATGTCGCAATGAAGGTGCGCGGCATTCCGTACGATCCCTGAACCACACCCAGCACCGGGAGGTTGTAGCCATTGGTCAGGTACTCCTCGTCGGTGAGGTTCTTGCCGCTGATTCCGAAGCGCCACTTGGCATTGCCCGACAACCACGCAATCCAGGCGTCGGCCAGGCCGAATGCCGGTTGCACGAGGGGCTCCAGAGGCTGCGTCGGATCGAAGGGATGGGCGCCGCCCTCGTTAGTCAGCATCGAGTCGTCTCGATAGGTATAGCCAAGACTGCCGGTGATCAGGCCTCCAAAGGCCGGGAAATCGACGTTTGCGCGGATGGCGCCGGTCAATTCCGGTGCATTGGTGATGACCTGGGTGTCGACAAATCCGTCCCCATTTTCGTCGAGGAACTCGTCCGGAGTCGCATCGAGATACGCGAGGAAACCCGACAACCCGAACCAGGATTTCGAAGCCCAGTTGTACTCGAGCTCGACACCCTTGATCGTGGCATCGCCCGCGTTGAGGAAGTTGCCGAAGAAGGCGTCGTCGATACCATCGCCGTCCGAGTCGTAGGAGGTAAAAGTACTGACCTGAACGTCGGTGTACTTGCCGTAGAAGACGGCGCCGTTGAGGACAAGCGACCGATTCGCAAGTACCGACTTGACTCCGACCTCGGCCACCGTCATGACCTCGTCATCGAAAGGAAGAGCGGTTTCCGGGAAAAGGGTCGACTGGGCACGCACGTTGTATCCGCCGCTCTTGAAGCCCCGGTTCACCTTCACATAACCCATGACGTCCTGATTGAACTGGTAATCCAGACCGATCTTGGGAGCCCAGGATGTAAAGGTCACCTCGTCATCAAAGTCAGCTGCAATAAACCAGTAGTCGGTGAAGGTGTCGTCGGTGTTGTAAACGTTGAAGGCCCTGCCGTGTTTCGTCTCCCGGGTCGGCCGCAGGCCCAGGTTGAGGGTGAGATTACCCGTGATTCTGTAGTTGGCGTCGGCGTAGATGGCGTACGATTTGGTCTTCACGTCGCCATCAGTGGTGTTCGGAAAGTTCGTGTAGAACATGGCCTCGACCCTGCCGCCCGCCTCGCCGTCAAAGTAGAAGAATCCGAGGACGCCACTCCACCTCTCGCCCCCGGTGTAGAGGAGCTGGAACTCCTGCGTGGTCTGATCGTCATGATAGGTCGCCATCGAGTCGGCGATCGCCAATGGGCTGGTGTCGAAATCGAGCCAGTTCCTGGTGTCGGTCTCCCTGTAGGCGGTGATGGACTTGAAACGCCAGGCTGAGTTGATGTCCCAGGCGAGGGCCAGCGAGTAACCGGTGGATTTCGTGTCGTTGACCGGATCGATGCCGCTCTCTGTATCGAATAGATCGTCAAATGGATCGCAGGCATATCCCCCGTAGACCCAACAGAAAGGGTTGGACTCGAGCCGGGTCAGGCCGACCGGCTCGGCGTCATCCTTGGTGTGGTCATAATCCAACCGCAGCGACACCTTGTCCGACGGCAGCCATTCCAGAGCGAGGCGGTAGGCGGTGGTGTCCTTGTTCGAGACATCTCTTTCTTGGTACAGATTCCTGCCGTAGCCGTCACGGGTGAGCTTGGCGAAGGAAGCCTTGCCAAGCAACTTGTCCTTGATGATCGGTCCGCTGAAATTGGCCCGGAACTCCTGGGTGCTGAAGGTCCCTGGGTTCCATGTGATGCGGGCCTCTGGTGTATTCGAAAGCGGCTTGGTCACGTACTTGATCGCTCCGCCGATGGTGTTCTTACCGTACAGGGTCCCCTGCGGGCCGCGCAGTACCTCGACCCGCTGAACGTCGTACACGTCAAGCAACGCACCCTGTGCGCGGGCGATGTAGACGTCGTCGATATAGAGTCCGACGCCGGGATCCACGCCCCACAACGGGTCCGCTTGACCGACTCCGCGAATGAACGCCGTCAGCGTGGTCGACTGGTTTCGGCCCTGGTAGATGGACAGGTTTGGAACATAACCCTCGAGCTCGGATATGCTCGACGCGGCGACGTCTTCAAGCTGGTCACCCGCGACCACCGAGACGGCCAGCGGCACTTCCTGAAGGGCCTCCTCTCGCCGTCTCGAAGTGACTGTTATCTCGCCGGCGAACGGCTGTCGTTCCAGGGCCTCTTCGATGGCCTTTTCTTCTTCGGTCATCGGGGCCTCTCCGGGTTCCTCTTCGGCCTCTTGGGCCAGCGCCGGCAGGGCGAAGCCCACCAGGATGATCAGGGCTGCCAACAAAACCCACCTCGTTCTCCAACTATCACTCATCATTCCCTCCCCTCCTGTTCGTCCACCCCGGCCGGCACGGCTGCCTGACCCGGCTGCCGCAGCACTCCGAGGCGCAAGATTCGAATGAAACCGTCAACCGCCTGCTGCGCATCCATACCGAAGTGCATGGGCACGCCAAAACATTTCTCGACCGTATAGAAATAGAAGAGCCAGCGGGTGGCGACCATCACCGCCACCATCGGGTCGGCGT
>JAOZUP010000473.1 GCA_029938595.1 Thermoanaerobaculales bacterium
TGAATCGGACGAGACCAACTATAGCCAGGACCGTACCAATTGGGCCAACAGTCCAGGCAGAGTCTACGAAAGCAAGGTTAAAGTAGAAGCGTGGATTGAGTCGCCATGCGAGTGTGCCCCACTTGGAGTCGCCACCAGATAAGACCCCGAAGGTGTTGCCGTACGTGAGATGAATCGCAATGGCATGAATGTAGTACGCCGTTGGGGGAATCAGTGCGACCAAGGCAAATCCGATCAGTTTTGGCTCGAACAGGCACCGCCAGCCTCGGCGAGAGATTGCGAGTATGCAAAGAACAAGGCCCAAGTGGATGGCCGTTGGTTTTACCAGGATGGCCAGGCACATTGCGAGAGCAGAAAGGATTACCGAACGCCACCGGTTGTCGTCCAGGAACCTGAGGAATTGCTGGAGTGCCACGAGGAAGAACAGCAGCGAAGTCGCGTCCGGCATGAACACATATGAATAGCGGAACACCATGGGCGCCATTGCGAAAATTCCCACACACAGGAGCGCCAGGCGACCTTCGAAAAACCGGCGGGCGATTCGATCCATCACAATGCACGCGAGCGCCGTTACCAGGAGTGTCAGCAGGCGTCCGAAAATCGGATTCTCGCCTAATACTCGATAGAGAAGGCTCGTTGCGAAGGTGTAGAGTTGAAACTCAGCCTCCACGTAACCGGGCCCTGGGGCGCCCCAGTCGATTCGCGGCCAGAGAATTCGAGGTTCATCAAGGAAATTCCGTGCGATCGAAGCTGTATCAGTTTGGCGCCAACTGTCATGGTCAGTGAGATCTGGATCGAGGCCAGGCAGGCGCAGGGCTATCGTCACAAGGACGATCGCCAGGAGGTGAAGCCGCCGATCATGGAGCAGCATCCGGTAGATGTCTGGACAGTTCATAATAGGACTGGTTCCATTATCCGTATTTTTGCGGATATTGCCAGCGGACCAGCATGGGCGTCTTGAAAGATCTTGGGGATCAGGCTTTTTTGTTATCATGCCCTTGCTCGCGAATAATCGAACCGGATGTAGTCGTTAGACTCATCTGAAACTGTCATCGGCTATGATGTTGGAGATAACGAGAACGATTGATCGTGAAACAACGACATAATGCTGAACAGGATTTGGTCCGATCGGTCGATCCTGAGCACGAAAGCGCTGGTGGGGCTGCGCCCCGTTCCCACCTCCTGACCGTTGTCCTTGAAGACTACTTCCACGTTGCTCCCCTCAAGGGCGTCGTCCAGGCCGATCGGTGGTATCGCTTCGAACGCCGGGTGGAATCGAACACTCGGAAAGCCCTCGATCTGTTGGACGAGTACGGGATATCCGCGACTTTTTTCGTCCTTGGATCGATCGCCGACGAGATGCCCGAGCTTGTCCGCGAGGTCGTGGAACGCGGACATGAGGTGGCGAGCAAGGGGTACTTCCATCACAGCATTCGCCACTTCAGCCGAGAGGAGTTTCGGGACGACGTGGCTCGCTCGCGGGAGGTCTTGGAACGGGCCTCAGGCACCAGGATCCACGGCTACCGCATCGGTCACCAGTGGTTTGCCCCAAAGGACCTCTGGGCCCTCGATGTCCTGGCCGAGGAGGGGTTTGCCTACGACTCGAGCGTGCGGCCGCTCTTCTGGAGATACGCCAACCAACCACAGCGAAGAAAACCGTACCAACATCCTCACAAGGGCGGTGAGATATGGGAGTTTCCCCTCCCATCCTGGACCCTTGGCGGCTGGTCACTTCCCATCTCGGGTGGCAACTACTTCCGACAATTCCCGCAATGGATGATCCGGCCGGCGGTGGCATCGTGGGTGGAGAAGAACGACGCGCCATTTCTCATGTACTTCCACGTCTGGGAGCTCGATCCAGATCAGCCGCGGATCCTTGCCGCCTCGTGGAAGGAGAGGGTCCGGCAGTACCGAAACCTCGATCGGATGGAGGAGATCGTCCGTTACTACCTCGAGAGGTACTCATTCGGCGCCATCGCCGACTATCTCGGGCTGTCGCATGCTCGCGAGCGGGCCCTCCCCGAGGTTGAGCAAAGGGACGATCCCTCGGGGGTTCAATTCGACGAATCCCGGATGCCGGTGTCGGTTGTGATCCCATGCTTCAACGAGGAGCTCATCCTCCCGTACCTCGCCAATACCCTGAAGAGGGTGGAGCGGGCCCTCTGCGATCGGTATGATCTCCGGTTTGTCTTCGTCGATGATGGGAGCGGTGACGGCACCTGGTCATCGTTGCAGGATCTCTTCGGTGGATGGTCGAACTGTGATTTCAAGCGCCACCCGAAGAATCAAGGGGTCGCGGCCGCGATCCTGACCGGGATTGGCGCCGCGCAAACGGACGTTGTCTGTTCCATCGACTGCGACTGCACCTACGATCCCCATCAATTGCAGAATCTGATCCCCCTTCTGACTGAGGATGTCGACATGGTGACGGCGTCGCCGTACCACCCTGAGGGCGAGGTTCGAAACGTGCCCTCGTGGCGACTCTTCCTGTCGAAGTCCCTGTCGTCGGCGTACAGGGTTGTGCTGCATCATCGCCTCGCAACCTATACCAGTTGCTTCCGGGTGTATCGGCGCTCGTCCGTGGTGGACCTTGCGGTCCAGGAGGGTGGATTCCTCGGCGTTGCCGAAATGCTCGGGCGGCTCGATCTCAACAACGGCCGGATCGTAGAGTGTCCCGCGGTGCTCGAGGTTCGGCTCCTCGGTCGGTCGAAGATGAAGACCGTGCGGACGATCTTTGGTCACATCCGCCTGTTGGCGCGCTTGAGCGCGGCGCGATTGACCGGGAAATCGCAGGGTTCTTCGGCGCCGGGTGAGGAGATCGATGAGCGACAAGCGCGGCAGGACGCCGCGATTCGCCGTCCGTAGTAGACACCCGGTAAGAAGTGCGGGCTAAATGTTGACCTCAAGGCGTGGTCGCCGACCATTCTCCGGTGTCGCCACTCTCGAACCCGTCGGCAAAGATCAGGTTGTTCTGAGTGAGAGGCACCTCGATGATTGTGTCCTGATAGGGGTCGGGGCCCAGACCATCCGCACAGAGGATCACGGCCGCAACGTCACTATCTGTGGGCACGAAGCCGGGGCCATAGAACCGAGCGTCGGTAACCAGGTCGTTGACCTCGGGGGTGACCGGAAACGTCTCATTGG
>JAOZUP010000094.1 GCA_029938595.1 Thermoanaerobaculales bacterium
GTACGGTGGTGTGGGAGGACCGGGTCCGCGAGGGCCCGGACCTACCCGATCAGGGTTGGCGGTCCCAGGGTCGGCCGCGGCGGGCGCGTGCGCTATCATCGGACCTCTGGAATCAGCCATGACTCTTTCAACCGGCGACCATCTCGGACGCTACGAGATTCTCGGGCCCCTCGGTGCAGGGGGCATGGGAGAGGTGTATCGGGCGAGGGACACCGAGCTCGATCGGGAGGTGGCGGTCAAGGTGCTTCTCGAGGCGGTGGCTCAGGATCCTGACCGGATCGCCCGTTTCGAGCGCGAGGCAAAGCTTCTTGCCTCGCTCAGCCATCAGAACATCGCGACTCTCTACGGTCTCGAGGAGCACGAGGGCCAGCGCTATCTCGTCATGGAGCTGGCCGAGGGCGAGACCCTGGCCGAGCGTTTGGAGAGAGGGATTCTGCCGGCGGACGAGGCATTGGAGATTGCGCTTCAAATCGCCAAGGGGCTGGAAGCCGCTCACGAAGCCGGCATTGTCCATCGCGACCTCAAGCCCGCCAACGTGATGCTCTCCTCCGAAGGCAAGGTCAAGGTGCTCGACTTCGGTTTGGGTAAGGCGTGGCAGACGGAGGAGGGCGATGCCGATCTCACTCATTCGCCGACACTGACCGGGCAGTTGACTGAGGGGGGAATGCTCCTTGGCACCGTCGCCTACATGAGCCCCGAGCAGGCCCGCGGCAAGCGGGTGGACAACAGGACGGACAACTGGGCGTTCGGGTGCGTGCTGTACGAGATGCTCACTGGCCGGAAGCCCTTCCAGGGAGAGACGATCACCGATGCTCTCGCGGCCGTGGTGACGTTCGAACCTGACTGGGAAAGGCTGCCCGACACCACGCCGCCTGGCGTTCAGCATCTCCTGCGCCGCTGCTTGCAGAAAGCGCCGAATCGACGGCTGCACGCGATCGCCGATGCACGTATCGAAATCGAGGACGTGATCAACGAGCCGCCGGCGATCTATGGGTCGACACAGGTTGCAGAAGGGGAGGGGCGGCGAAAGGGACTGAGCGCTGGCGCTGCGGTCGCGATCGCCCTGGCCGGCGCTATCGTGGGGGGTGGGCTGGTCATAGGCCTGGTGAAGCTAACCGTGGGATCGGACGAAGCAGCCGTCGCGCGTGGCCCACAGCCCGTGGTCTTCCTGATGGATACGCTCGCCCCGGTCGGCGTCTACGATCCTGAAACACGGAGCAACAGCGGTACAAATGCAGACGACCTCAACGATCTCCTGCGGGATCTGCCGATTGTGCTGCACAAGGAAACGCTCGGTTCGACGTGGCACCGCGAGGACCAGATCCTCAAACAACTTCCCGATTTGATTGTGATCCACAGGTCGGCCTTTTTTCATTCGATCAACCTGGAGCTCGGTTTCGGCTACCACCCCTTCGACGATCCCGAACGCGAGGCCCGATTTAACCGCGTCTATCGGCTGGTGGACGGCAAGCTGATGGCCTTCTTCGGCTACGTGGGTTTGGGGGATCCTCAAACGAAGTTCCTGGTCTACTCGCGCGGTTCAGGTGGCCGGTGGCCCGAGGAAGATCAGATTGCATGGGTGGCCGAGGTCGAGGGGAGATTTCCGCAGTTGAGGGGCCGCGTCTTTACGATGAAGGTGCCCGTTGGACCGGACGGAGCATCGTTCCGTGACCCCGACACAGGGCGGATGATCCGGCAGCACGTAGTGTCGATACTCGGTCTTGCCGAGCCGGATCCGAAACAGCAGTAGTTCCAGGCGGCGAAATGTGGCCGCGGCCGGACTCGGTAACCGGTTGGAACGCCCATCGAGAATAGGCTTCTCCCACTGTCTGTTACAGTAAGGACTGCGACTCAGTTGCAGTACAGGAGGAGTCTTCCAATCATGGAGCCTGAAACCAGGATTAGCGGGTACCGCGTCGTGTCGCTTCTCGGCGCCGGCGGCATGGGTGAGGTCTACAGAGCCCATGACCCCAAGCTCGACCGGGAGGTCGCCATCAAGATCCTCCCCGAGAAGATGAGCGCCGACCCCGAACGGATCGCGCGGTTCCAACGCGAAGCGCGGGCACTGGCGGCCCTCCAACACCCCAACATCGCCAGCATCTACGGTTTCGAGGAGGATGACAACAGCCGCTTCCTCGTGATGGAGCTGGTCGAGGGTGAGGATCTCAGCGAGCGCCTCGGCAGAGGACCCATCCCGGTTGACGAAGCGGTCGCCCTGGCCGTGCAGCTGGCTGAAGGCCTTGCCGCTGCCCACGAGCAGGGCATCATCCACCGCGACCTCAAACCCGCGAACATCAAGATCACCCCGGGGGGCGAGCTCAAGATCCTCGACTTCGGCCTCGCGCGGGCTTACGGCGGCGACCAGGGCTCCGAAGATGACAACGACAACTCGCCGACCTTGACCGCCGCGATGACACAGGCTGGCGTGATCCTCGGTACCGCGGCCTACATGTCGCCCGAGCAGGCCCGCGGCGAAGCGGTCGACCAGCGTGCGGATCTGTGGGCCTTTGGTGTCATCCTCTTCGAGATGCTCACCGGCGAACAGTTCTTTGCTGGTGACACGGTCTCAGACACCCTCGCCGCGGTGTTGCGCGCCGAGCTGGACTGGGAAACGCTGCCGAATGACACGCCGCCGAACGTCCGCCGCGTGTTGCGGCGCTGCCTGACCCGCAAACCGAAGGAGCGCTTGTGCTCGGCCGCCGACGCGCGGCTGGAGCTGCTCGACGCCGAGCAGCCGCACGCCGAAGCCCCGAAACTGAAGCGCTCGCCGGTTCTGCCCGTCGCGATTGCCCTGCTTGCGGTGGCGATCGTCGCTGCGGCGTGGTTCTTCAAACCCCCCGTTCGGGGCGAGGAAGAACGCCTGCCGACCCACCTCTCCCTGGCCCTCCCCGACGGTTTGCAGGTGGCCAGCCGCGACAAGCTCCCACTCGGCGCGCCACAGCCCTGTATCGCGATCTCCGACGACGGCCGGCTGATCGTTGTTGCGGTCGAGCGCGACGACACCACGTGGCTCTATCGACGTTTCCTAGACAGGGCCGAGGGCGAGCTGCTCGAGGACACGCGCGGCGCTTATCACCCTCAGATCTCACCAGACGGAAACTGGATCAGCTTCATGACGGGCAACGTTCTCATGCGCATGGACGCTCGAGGCGATCGCGCGACCCAGCTCATCGAGCTGCCCAACTCCTTTGGTCACGCCTGGATTTCGAACGACGAGATCGTCATAAACCGCAGTGAGGCCTCAGAGCTGGTGCGGGTTGACGCCGGCCGCGGAACCGCCACGCCCTTCGAGCATAAGGACGTCAGCGAAAAGTACCTCTGGCCCAGCCGGGTGCCTGGCCGGGATGCGATTCTGATCAACAGTGAAAGCCATGTTGCAAAGAGTGGGGAAGCCGACATGGATCAGGTCAGCTTCATGGATCTGACCACTGAGGAAAGAACGGTCCTTGGTATAGGCGGCAGCATGCCGCGGCTCCTCCCGGGCGGGACCCTGCTGCTGGTCCGCGACGGCTTGTTGACGGTTGCGCCCTTCGACCTCGACCGCCTCTCCGAACCGGTGCGGCCGGCGACGGCGCTGGACGGGCTCCTCGTAGAGGGTTGGATCGGTCAATACGCCGTTTCGCAGAACGGCACGATGGCCTATGTGCCCGGCGAGTGGCTGCTCGGCAACGAGCTTGTCTGGGACGACGGCCGGGCCAACGTCGACCCGCTCGACTTTCCGTTGTTGTCCTACGGCGACTTCGAGCTCTCGCCGGACGGGACGAGCCTGGCCATCACGGTTGGGGGAGGCACCGACCAGAAGGTGTGGATCTACGACCTCCAGCGCGGGGCCCGTCGCCTGCTCACGACCGATCGAAGCGGTTCCTTCCCGACCTGGGCGCCGGACGGAGAGCGGATCGTGTATGGAACATATTCAGGAGACCCATTGGGAATCTACTTGCAGACGGTCGGCAGTAACGCCCCTGCGACGCTCGTGTACGAATCCGATCAGCCGGTTAACCCCTATGCGTGGCACGAGGACGTGGGGATCCTTTTCAACAGGGGCGCCGGGATCTTTCGACTCGATCCAGATGCTCCGGGGAAGCCCGAACTCGTCGTCAACACCGACGCCTCCGAGTGGGGCCCGGACATCTCCCCCGACGGCCGCTGGTTCGCCTACACGTCGGACGAGTCGGGACGGTACGAGGTCTACGCCCGCGCCATCGGCGGCGACCGCTCGTACAGCGTGTCTCTGGACGGCGGCGAGGAGCCGATCTTCTCCGAGGACGGGGGGACGATCCACTTCCGCAACGGCAATCGCTTCTACGCGACTCCGATTCTGGAAGCCTCAGCCGACGGCAAGAGGTTCCGGGCGGGACGGCCGGAAATCGTGGTCGAGGGAGCGTACTCGAACGTTCCCGGGCTGTCCTACGACGTCGGCCCGGACGGACGATTGCTGCTGCTGCGGACCGATGGCGGAACCGAGCGGCCGGGACACCTGAACGTCATTCTGAACTGGGACGTAGAGGCCGAGAGGTAACCATCGGCCCCGACGGCCGGCCTTGGTAACCGGTTGTCAGGTTGTTATCTGTGGTACCGCTTCGATCCACGCGCGTCGGTCCCGCTACCTGTCAGATGGAGCCGCTGCATGACCTCGTCCAGTTGCTCTTGGGGATCGCTGGCTCGGATCAGCAGGCCGTGTGTCACACCATGTTCCTGGAGCCGAGAGGCATTCCGGGTGAGCAGGATGCGACCCTTCCGGTTTGCCGCATCGGCCTGGGATTCTGGGCTTTCTCGTAAGGACATGGTGTCAAACCCGTGGCGGTGCAGAAGCCGGCCCAATTCGCTGAGATCCGCATCCACCGCGAAACGGACCCGACGCAATGGCCCGGGTCGCAGCCTCACAAGCGGCGTAATGTCGAAGGCCTCGAAGACCGGGTAGACGCTGATCCGGTCACCGTCGGAAATCAGATGATCCCCTCGAACCGAATCGCCATTCACGAGGATCAGCTCGACCTCGAGCAGCGGCACGCCGAGGACCCGAATCAGCTCGGCAACTGGCGTGCTACCGCTGAATTGATGGACAAAAGAGCGCTTTCGTCTGCCCGAGGGCAAGTGATCGTTCAGCTCCTCGTAGAACCGGAACTCGGCCTCGCTCATCAGCCGATCGTAACAGCACGGCGTTCCAGGACCGGCCTTCCCGGGAAGACATAGGTGGCACCTGTCGATCATGAGATCATCTTCCTGCGCCGCCGGCCGTCCGATGCCCGACGGGTCGGCGGCCACCAGGAGGATCCATGCGCCACAGTTCGCACCGTATCGCCGCGATCACGACCATCATGCTTGTGCTCACTGTCCACGCCGTGGTTGCGGTGGAGGAGGCCGTTCACCCCTCGGAGCTGTCCCTCGAGCGGATCTTCAAAGACAAGGAGTTCCGGGTCGAACGTTACGGACCCGCGCGCTGGCTGGAGGACGGTTCGGGTTACACCACCCTCGAAGTGTCGCCGGACTTCGACAAGGCGAAGGACATTGTGCGCTACGACCCGACGACCGGGGAACGCTCGGTGCTCGTCCCGGCTGGCTCGTTGGTCACCGAGGAAGGCGCGGATCCGCTGTCGATCAAGGACTACCACTGGTCCGACGACGGAAAGCAGCTGCTGATCTTCACGAATACCGAGCGGGTGTGGCGGCGCCACACTCGTGGCGATTACTGGCTGCTCGACTTGGGGAACGGCAAGCTGCAGCAGCTGGGCGGTGACGCCGGAGAATCGACAATGATGTTCGCAAAGCTGTCGCCGGACGCCACGCGGGTCGCTTGGGTGGACTTCAACCAGAAGGATCTCTACGTCCAGGATCTGGGCTCCCTCGAGGTCATGCGGCTCACCGCCGACGAGCCCGGCCACATCATCAACGGCACCTCCGACTGGGTCTACGAGGAGGAGTTCGGTCTTCGCGACGGCTTCCGTTGGAGCCCTGACAGTCGTCACATCGCTTACTGGCAGTTCGATTCGGAGGGAGTGGGCACCTTCTACCTGATCAACAACACCGACACGATCTACCCCGAGCTCACGCCCCTTCCGTACCCCAGGGTCGGAACCACCAACTCAGCGTGCCGGATCGGCGTCATCCCCGCCGCGGGGGGAGACACCATGTGGTTCGAGCCCGAGGGCGACCCACGCAACCACTACATCCCTAAGATGGGCTGGGCCGGGGGCCCCGGGGAGATCTGGCTCGTTCGTCTCAACCGGTTGCAGAACACCGCCGAGGTTATGCTCGGCGACATCGTCACCGGCAATCTGCACACCGTCTTCACCGACACGGACGACGCCTGGATCGACATCGACGACGACCCTTTGTGGATCGAAGAGGGACGATTCTTCACCTGGTTGTCGGAGCGCGACGGCTGGCGCCACCTCTATCTGGTCGCCCGCTCCGGCAGGGAGGTGCGGTTGGTCACCGTCGGTGCCTACGACGTTACCGACCTCGTGCACATCGACGACGACGGTGGCTGGGCCTACTTCATGGCCTCGCCCGAGGATCCCACCGCCCGGTTCCTTTACCGGACAAAGCTCGACGGCAAGGGGGCGCTCGAGCGGGTATCGCCGACTGGATCCGCCGGCTCCAACAAGTACCAGATCTCGGAGGATGCACGGTGGGCCATCCACAGTTTCTCATCGAGAGACCAGGTGTCGCGCACCGACCTGGTGTCGCTTCCCGATCACACGGTGCGGCGGGTGCTTGAAGATAATGCCGAGGTCCAGGCGGCCTTTGATGCGGTGGCCAGGGGACCCATCGAGACCTTTCGGGTCAGCATTGAAGACGGCATCGAGGTTGACGGCTGGATGATGAAACCGCCGGACTTCGATCCGGCCAAGACCTACCCCCTGCTGGTGTTCGTCTACGGCGAGCCGGCAGGCCAGACGGTGCGGAACGGCTGGGGACGGAGCACCAAAATGTGGCACCTCATGCTCGCCCAGCGGGGCTACCTGGTGGCGAGTCTCGACAACCGCGGCACCCCGGCGCCGCGCGGCCGCGAGTGGCGAAAGTCGGTTTACCGGCAGATCGGCATCCTCGCCTCGGCGGACCAGGCGGCGGGAGTGCGGGCGATGATCGAGCGGTGGTCCTTTATCGACCCCGACCGCATTGGCTCGTGGGGCTGGAGCGGCGGCGGAACCATGACCCTGAACGCTCTCTTCCGCTATCCCGACCTCTACTCGGTGGGTCTGGCCGTCGCGTCCGTCCCGGAGCAGACGGTATACGACACCATCTACCAGGAGCGCTACATGGCGTTGCCGGAGGGCAACGAGGAGGGCTACGCCGACGGCTCGCCCATCACTCACGCCGGCAAGCTCGAGGGCAACCTGTTATTGGTCCACGGCACCGGAGACGACAACTGCCATTACCAGGGCTTCGAGCTCCTGGTCAACGAGCTCATCAAACACGGCAAGCAGTTCGACATGATGTCCTACCCCAACCGGACCCATGGGATCTCCGAGGGCGAGGGCACAACGATGCACCTCTACACCCTGCTCACCGACTATCTCCTCGAACACCTCGAACCGGGGCCCAAGGTCCCTCCAGTCTCTGAGGCCGAGCCTGTCCCAGCGTCCGAGGCGGTTCCGAATTAGACGGGTACCACGATCGGCACTTTTTATGTGCCTTCTGGGACCGCCGAGCTCCAGCTCGGCATCCACCTCCGTAGCGAATGACTCCATGTCCGCAAAACACGTGACCGTTTTGGTGTCAATCTGATTCGAGTTCGCTTCTGATACATGCTGGCTTGAATTGAGACACCTTCGACCAGATATCGCCCCCGAGTTCGAGTGTGGATTCTGGCATCGGACTTGCGAAGGAGGAACGCGTTGAGGGGGGGAGAATATGAAAATTCGCGACCTGAGATGCTCCATCGCAATTCTGCTGCTTGCACTGTGCGCTACCGCCACGACGACAACTGCGGGGACGCCCTTCATGCTGAAGGACATCCTGTCGGGGTCGGGGGGCTCGATGGGCAAGGTGTTGCATGTGGAGGGGAGCACGGTCTACTTCTTCGCCAACAACGGGACGACGACAGGTTTATGGAAGAGTGACGGCACACCTGATGGCACCGTGCTGCTTCGCGACGATCTAACGGGGGGCGATCCCCTCTATCCAGTCAAGGGTATGGTCAACGGCGAACTGGTATTCGCCTCAGGTGGCGATCTCTGGAAGACCGATGGGACGCCGGCCGGTACAGTCCTGGTGAAAGGCCTCACCGTCATCGGGATGTCAGGCGATTCGAGCTCGGTGGTAGCGAGTAGCGTCCTCTTCTTCACGGCTGATGGCGGTAACGGCAGCGGCACGGAGCTGTGGAAGAGCAACGGGACCACCGCCGGCACGGTCATGGTCAAGGACATCAATCCGAGCTCTTCCTCCTCATATCCGATTCACTTCGCGGCCATGGGCGGTACGGTGTACTTTGCGGCCCGCGAGCCCACGTACGGGCGGGAGCTGTGGAAGAGTGACGGTTCGTCTTCCGGTACCGTCATGGTGCGCAACATCCATACCCTGGACTGCGCGACCTACGACTGCGACTCCTCCCCGGATTACCTGACCACGGTCGGCACCAATGTCTTTTTCAGCGCCCTCGTTCCAACCCAGGGCAGGGAGCTCTGGGTCACTGACGGCACGTTCGGAGGAACGACCCTGGTTGAGGACATCAATATCTCCGGGAGTTCCGACCCGAGACTCTTGATTGCCGTCGGCAGTGCGCTGTATTTTGCGGCCGACGACGGGACCCACGGATTGGAACCCTGGCGCAGCGATGACGGCACCGCCGCCAACACCTACATGGTCGCGGACATCTGGACGGGTGCCACCTGGAACCACTCGATGGGTTCGACACCCGAGCACGCGATGGCGGTCATGGGCGGCGATCTCTACTTCCGAGCCACCGATGCGCTCAACAACGACGAGTTGTGGAAGACGGGTTCGGGCGGAACGGTCAAGGTGAAGGAGATCAACACTTCAGGCGAATCCGACCCGGAGTACTTTGCGGTCGTTGGTGACACCCTGTACTTCTCGGCCACGGACGGCTCGGCGGGCAGAGAGCTCTGGATGAGCCAGGGCACCGAGGCCACGACCGCCCAGGTGGCGGACATCAACTCAGGCTCCGCCGGCTCGAGCCCGGCGCAGCTCACTGCCGGCACCGAGCGGGTTTTCTTTACCGCCGCCGATGGCAGTCACGGCAGCGAGCCGTGGGTACTGCACACCGAGACCGACGATCCCACCGACCCCAGCACCGTCGAGGGGTTCAGCCACACCCCCAGCACCTGGTCGAGCAACAACCAGATCACCGTTCAGTGGTCGGGGGCCTCGGACACCGGGGCGAGCGGCGTGCAGGGCTACTCGGTGATCTTCGACACCAGCCCGTCCACAACCCCCGATCAAACAGTCGAAATCCTCCACTCGTCGGATCCGCACCAGGCGACGAGCGCGAGCCTGGCTGACGGCACGAACCACTGGTTCCACCTCAGCACCTGCGACTGGGCGGGAAACTGCACATCCACCGAGCACCTGGGGCCATTCTGGATCGAGAGCCAGGCACCGTCAGGTCCTTCGGCCCTGGCCAGCACCAGCCACTCAGTCGACGTCTGGACGACCAACGGGACCGTGAACATGCAATGGTCGGGCGCTTCCGACGGCGGCAGCGGCATGCAGGGCTACTCGGTCCTCTTCGACACCAACGCCACCACCGATCCTGGCGTATCCGTCGATGTCGCGCACGGCACCGATCCCCACACCTACGGCGACACCCTGGCAAACGGCGTCTACTGGTTCCACCTCCGAGCCTGCGATGCGGCCGGCAACTGTTCGGCGCCACAGCACAGCGGTCCCTACAAGATCGACGGCACTGCGCCTTCCAACCCTTCCAGCCTGGCCAGCACCAGCCACACCGTCAGCGAGTTCTCGAACAACCCGTCGGTCACGATGGCGTGGTCCGGCGCCGGCGACGCCACCGGCAGCGGTGTCACGGGCTACTCGGTGCTGATCGACGAAGCATCGAACACTCAGATTGACACCTCCACCGAGGTCGCGCACATCGACGGAACTTCGGTCCACACGTGGAGTAGCTCCGAGCTCGCCAACGGCAACAGCTATTACTTCCACCTCAGGACCTGCGACGCCGCGGGCGCCTGCGCCGCGACGGTCCACACGGGACCGTTCATGATCGACATCAGCCCTCCCACCGACCCGTCGTCGGTGAGCAGTTCGAGTCACCAAACCAGCACGTGGTCCAACGATCCCGAGGTCGACATCTCCTGGTCAGGGGCAGCAGCCGCTCCCTGGGGTTCACCGCTTGACGGCTACAAGGTCAAGTTCAACACGAGCCCCACCGAGTGGGACGCGGGCACCGAGCAGTGGGTCGATCACGGTGCCTCGCCGAGCTACACCGGGGCTCTGGCGGAGGGAGCGAGCCACTACTTCCACCTCAAGACCTGTGACGAGGCCGGCAACTGTACTTCGACCGTCCACCTCGGACCGTTCTGGCTCGACCTCACCACGCCGATTGCTCCGAGCGCCTACGAGAGCACCAGCCACGAGAGTGGTGTGTGGTCGAGCGACACCCAGATCGATCTCGAGTGGTCGGGCGCAGGCGATACGGGCGGCAGCGTTTTGGCCGGGTACTCGGTGTCGTGTGATGCCAACGCTACAGGTGTCCCCGATCTGACGGCCGACGTCGCCCAGTCCGCCGACACCTTCACCAGCCAACCGCTGGCTGACCGCTCGGATTGGTACTGTCACATCCGCTCGTGCGATACGGCAGGTAGCTGCGCCGATCCGGTTCACCTCGGTCCGTTCAGCATCGAGAGTACGCCACCGTCCAATCCGACGGTTACCAGCACCTCTCACGAGGAATTGTATTGGTCATCGAACAACCAGATCCAGATGCAGTGGCAGGGCGCTTCCGACGATGGCTCGAGTCTGGCGGGGTACTCTTTCGAGTTCAGCACGAGCTCGGACACCGTTCCCCACACCTCCGTCGACCAGGCCCACGGCACCGATCCCCACTCCACTACGAGCGCCGTGCTCCCCGATGGCGCCAGCCACTGGTTCCACCTGCGTACCTGCGACACTGCCGGCAGTTGTGCCGAGACCGTCCACCGGGGCCCCTACATGATCGACACCCAGGACCCGACCGACCCGACGGTCTCGAGCTCCAGCCACACGCCAGGCACATGGTCGGCC
>JAOZUP010000474.1 GCA_029938595.1 Thermoanaerobaculales bacterium
TGGCGTTCAGTCCGGCCAGAAACTGAGGTGTCTGGAACCCGAGGAACCTCTGACCCCAGCTGATCTCCTCTCCGAAACAGATGAACATGATCACGGCGAGCAAACCGAGGAAGAGGTTTCGCCGTGTTCGCCGGCCGAACAACGAATTCTCGAATGCGGATGAGCGAATGAAGAGTGTCAAGAAACCGACGGAAGCGACCAAAAAAAGTACTGCGCCGGTGGTTTCGATCCCCCCCTCCCGGCCGAGGTGTCTGAATGTCTGTTCATCTATCGCAAACGAGGCTGGGTAACACAAGATGACCGCGGCATACATCGCCGCCAACAAAAACCAAGAACCAAGAGTGCTCGGGCTTTGCGGCATTTCCCATCTCGTGCTCATCGGGTTAGCGCGGAGCCGTGTTTGCCACCAGCGGATCGGTATCGGTCTGGGCGACGTGGCACGAGGTGCAGACCCAGCGCGCGCCCACCGGCTCCTCGCCATTGATATCAGGCGCGCGGCGGAGATCGACCTGATGGCTCACAGGCACCGCAGGCGCACCCATGTCGGAGGCTGCCGCCGCATCGTGGCACTCGAGACACGAGTTCTCGGCCAGGGTAATGGTCTCGAAGTCGTCGATCGAGTGCGGGATCGGCGGTGGAAACTCGGCGTTCGGCCTTGCCCGCAGCTCGCTTTCCCCGGGATCGGCCCGGTTGAAGGCGATCGGCGTCTGCTCCGGCTGCTCGAAGGCGGTGCCGGGGGCGAGGCCGATCTCGGAGTCGGGCACCGAGGCCGGCACGGCAGCCGGTGGCGCGGTGGTGGCAGCCGTGTCGATGTCGGCAGGCGGGGCGCCGGAGCTGCAGCTCATGGCGAGAACGAGCAGGACAAGCAGTGTCTTATTCATGATCGTCCTCCCCACTCAGGCCTTCCTGACCCTGACCGCGCATTTCTTGAAGTCGGTTTGCTTCGATAGTGGACAAGTGGCGTCGAGGGTCACCTTGTTGATCGGCACGCCCTCGTCGAACCAGGGCACGTACACCATGCCCTTCGGCATCCGGTTGCGGCCGCCGATTTCCACCACCGCCTTAACCGTGCCTCGGCGGGACTCGATGACGGCCACGTCGTTTCGCTCGAGGCCGCGGGCGGCGGCGTCCGCGGGGTGCATGAAGATCTGGGCGCGCGGTTGGGCGGCGTTCAGCTCGGGCACCCGCCGGGTCATGGAGCCGGAGTGCCAGTGCTCGAGCACCCTGCCGGTGCACAGCCACATGTCGTAGTCGCCGCCGGGGCTCTCGGGCGGGGCAGCGTAGGGACGGAAGAAGATCTTGGCCTTGCCGGCCAGCGACACCTTGTCGCCGCCGCCGGGGCCGGCGAGCGTACCCATCTCGAGAGATTTCAAGGCCGGGCCGTAGAAGTCGAAATCGGCGCCGTCCTTCACATAGGGGTCGTGCTCCCCGTTGAAGCGCCAGCGGGTCTCCTTGCCATCGACCACCGGCCAACGCAGACCGCGGACGTCGTCGCGGTAATAGGTGTCGAAATGTGCCAGGTCATGAGCGTGGTGAAGACCGAATAGCCGGTACTCTTCAAAGAGTGCCTTCTCCGGGAACCAGTCGAGGCCGCCCGCCTCGGCGGTGCAGCATCGATGGCCCGCGCCCACCGGGTCGGGCCACGCGAACTCGCGTGCGTCTGGGGTGGCGAAGAGCACCTCGTACAGCGTCTGGTCTCGCCGGTAACCGAGCTTCTCGGCCGCGGCAAGGACATCCGGGAGCTTCCCGTCGTCAAAATCCGCGGCTGCGAGACCTGGCACCGGCTGCTGGCCCCACACTTCGGCGAGGGTGAATCTCTTCGAAAACTCCAGCATCTGCCAGACGTCCGATCGCGCCTCACCCGGTGGCTCCACCACCTGGCGCCACGAATGGGTACGACGCTCCGAGTTGCCGTAGAGGCCCCACTTTTCGTAATGGCCGGCGCAGGGCAGGATCAGATCTGCCACCTTGCAGGAGTAGGTGGGGTAGATGTCCGACACGACGATGAAGCAATCCTTCTCGCGCGCCGCTCTGAGCCAGTGGTTGGCATTGGCGGTGGCCTGGAAGGGGTTGGTGACCTGTACCCACAGCCAGCGCAGGGCGCCCGATTCGAGGTCGCGCATCATCTGGGTGATGTGGCTGCCGGTCTTCGGGTTGACGGTCTTGGCGGGAAGCTTCCAGATCTCCTCGGAGCGGGCACGGTGGGCGGGGTAGGCCACCACCATGTCGGCCGGCAGCCGGTGGGAGAAGGTGCCCACCTCACGGGCGGTGCCACAGGCCGACGGTTGGCCGGTGAGCGAAAAGGCGCCGGATCCCGGTTTGGCCTGCTTGCCGGTGAGGAGGTGGACCATGTACGCCTGCTCGTTGACCCAGGAGCCCCGGGTGTGCTGGTTGAAGCCCATGGTCCAGAACGAGACCACCTTGCGATTCGGGTCGGCGTAGAGTTCGGCGAGCAGCTGCAGCTTGGCCTTGAAGTCGTCGATGGACTCGTCCGGGTCGCCCTTGGCGAGCTTGGCGGTAAAGTCCAGAGTGTAGGGCTCGAGGCCCTTTTTGAACTCGTCGAAGGTGATCAGCCAGTGGGCGTTCGCCTTGCCGGCCGCCTTCTGCTCGACCACGTGCTCCGTCGACGGGTCGAGCCCCTGGGCAATGGCTTCTTCCCTCGAGAGGGTGACCACACGCTGGCGAGCCAGGGTATCGAGCTCCGCCGGGAAGGCGAAGGTGTCGGTTGAAGGCATCCCGAAGCCGATGTCGGTGGGGCCGGCGGCGAAGACACAGTGCGCGTTGACGAAGTCGGTGTCGACCGCGTTGTTCTTCACGATCTCGCGCGCGATGAAGTTCCAGATGGCGAGGTCGCTCTGAGGCGCGATCACCAATTCGTGGTCGGCGCACTCGGAGGTGCGGTTGGAGTAGGTGGTGAGGTTGACGACCCGGACGTCCTTGCTGCGTAGTCGGTGGTCCACCACCCGCGCCCACAGCATGGGGTGCATCTCCGCCATGTTGGCGCCCCAGGTCACGACGGTGTCGGTGAGTTCGATGTCGTCGTAGCAACCGGCCGGCTCGTCGATCCCGAAGACCTGGATGAAGCCCGCCACCGCGGAGGCCATGCAGTGGCGCGCGTTGGGGTCGAGGTTGTTGGATCGCC
>JAOZUP010000475.1 GCA_029938595.1 Thermoanaerobaculales bacterium
CCACGCGTTGAATCCCTGTGGACCATCTGCGTCTATCTGCGTTATCTGCGGTTTCCTTGGACGGGTGCGATGGCTCTGTGTCCGATCTCTGTGTCTCTGTGCCTCTGTGGTTTTCTTGATGTTGAGATAGAATCGCCGCGTGGCTTTCTTGAAACACACCCAGGCCGATCCGTGGCAGAACGCACTTGAGTCACTACGAGACGGTCAACGAGCGGTGTTGGTCTTTGTGGTTGACCACTCCGGATCCGTACCGGGCGTGACCGGTGCCCGCGTCGTCGTCTCGGAGTCGGGCTTTGCCGGCACCATCGGCGGCGGTGCGGCCGAGAAGCAGCTCGTCGAACGAGCGGCCGGCCATCAGGGCGATGCAGAGATCTTTCGCTTCCGCCACACCCCGAGCGACGGTGGGACTCTGTGCTCGGGAGTCCAGGACTTCGCGATCGTCTCGCTGTCGCAGGATGATCTGGAACCCATTCGGTCAATCGTCGACACGCTGGGGAACCACCGCACCGGCACCCTTCGGCTGTCCCCCGGAGGCGTCGGATTCGAGCCGGGTGAAACGAGCCCGCATGCGTTCACCGGCGAAAAGGAATCCTGGATGTACTCGGGGCCCATAGGTCTCGAGGACACCCTCTACATCATTGGCGGCGGGCACGTGAGCCTGGCGTTTTCGAGAGTCATGGCCACCCTCCCCTTCCGGATCATCGTCCTCGACAACCGCGAGGACCTTCCGACCATGGCGGCAAACCGCTACGCTCACGAACAACATGTGGTCGACTTCGATCACATCGGCGATCACGTCGCGGACGGCGATCATTCGTGGGTCGTGATCATGACCTTCGGGCACGTTCATGACCAGAAGGTCCTCGAAGGGCTGCTGGGGAGGGATCTCGCCTACCTCGGTCTGATGGGCTCCGAGGCCAAGGTGCGCCAGATGTACGCGTCCATGGAGGCCGACGGCGTCGACGCAAAAGACCTCGAAGCCGTCCAGGCGCCGGTCGGTGTGTCGATCGGCAGCCACACCCCGGAAGAAATCGCGATCAGCATCGCAGCCGAGATCATCGCCCTCCGCAACGGGATCGAGCACCGTGCCTGACGTATCTTTTGAGCTCAACGGGAAGCCCACCACCGTCTCCTATGAGGAGGGAGAGCACTTCCTCGGGGTTCTTCGGGAGTCATGCGGAATCACCTCGGTCAAGGATGGCTGCGCCCCTGAGGGGGTATGCGGATGCTGCACCATCCTCCTCGACGGCAAGCCGGCCCTCGCCTGCCTGACGAACCCGCAAAAGGTCGAGGGCCGCGAGGTCGTAACGCTGGAAGGACTGCCCGACCGGCAACGGCAGCTCCTCGCCGACGCGTTCGTGCGTGAGGGTGCGGTCCAGTGCGGCTTTTGCACTCCCGGCATTGCCATGCGCGCCGCTCACCTCCTCAACCGCGATCTGACTGCGGACCGGCAGCGCGTAACCCGCGCCCTCGCCGGCCACCTGTGCCGGTGCACCGGTTATAACCGCATCGTCGATGGGATCGAGGTCGCCGGCGAGGCGTGGCGGCAGGGCTCGGAGGTCGGCGACGGACCGCCCCTCAGGCCCCACTTCTTCGGCGAGGACTACGGTCTCCAGCGGTCCTCCGACGTCCCAGCCAGTGAGGGTGTTGGCTTCTCCTCGGCCCGCTACCGCGGCCGCGACCAGACCCTCGGCGCCAAGGACTTCGTCGCCGACCTGCGGGTTGACGCCATGCTCCACGGCGCGCTCGTGCTGTCGGAGCATCCACGCGCAAGGGTCCTCAGCATCGACACCACCGATAGCTTGAAAGCGCCCGGGGTCGAGCGCATCCTCACCGCCAGCGACATCCCCGGAGTCTGCAACCACGGCCTCATCGTCCACGACTGGCCGCTGATCGTCGCCGCCGGCGAGACCACCCGCTTTATTGGCGACGTGCTGACGGTGGTCGTGGCCGACAGCGAGCACCACGCGCGCACGGCTGCAGACGCCGTCGTGGTGGAATACGAGGTCTTCGATCCCATCGACTCCCCCGATGCGGCGCTCGTCACCGACGCGCCCGCCATCCATCCCGGGGGCAACCTGCTCGAGGTCTGCGCCTTCTCCCGCGGCGATGTGGACGGGGCGTTGGCCGATGCGGCGCACGTGGTCGAGGAGACTTTCTCCACCCAGCGCATCGAGCACGCCTTCCTCGAACCCGAGGCCGCCCTCGCCGTCCCGGTCGACGGCGGTCTGAAGATCTACTCCCAGGGCCAGGGGGTGCACGACGACAAAAAGCAGATCGCGGCCATCCTCGGCATCAACGCCGGCGCCGTCGAAGTCGAGCTGGTCTCCAACGGCGGCGCCTTTGGCGGCAAGGAGGACCTCTCAGTTCAGGGGCACGCCGCCCTCGCGGCGTGGCTGCTTCAGCAGCCGGTGCGAATCGTCCTCACCCGCGAACAGTCGCTTCGCATCCACCCCAAACGCCACCCTATTAAGCTCCACTACACCGCCGGCTGTGACGAGGCCGGCCGGCTCACGGCGGTCCGCGCCCACATTGTCGGCGACACCGGCGCCTACGCCTCGGTCGGGGCCAAGGTGCTCGAGCGCGCTTCGGGCCATTCGTGTGGGCCCTATCGGGTCCCCAATATCGATGCCGAGGCACGCACCGTCTACACCAACAACCCGCCGTGCGGTGCGATGCGCGGTTTCGGCGCCAACCAGGCTGCCTTCGCCATCGAGGGAATCCTCGACCGGCTGGCCGAGAAGGTGGGTATCGACGGCTACGACATCCGTGAGCGCAACATCCTCGATCCCGGCGACCGCTTCGCCACCGGGCAGCTGATGAATGAGAGCTGCGGCATCCGGCAGACGCTCGAGGCCGTTCGCGAGGTCTACAAGGGAGCCCAAATAGCGGGAATCGCGTGCGGCATCAAGAACACCGGCATCGGCAACGGAATGGAGGACATCGGGCGGGTGGCTATCGAGGTGCTGCCCGAAGGCCGCCTCGAGGTGCTCACGGGCTTCACCGAGATGGGCCAGGGGCTGCACACCATCCTCCGCCAGGTCGTAGCTCAGGAAGCCGGACTCCCGCCCGAGATCATGAGCGTTCGCACCGTCAGCGAGCCCGACATCGAGTGCGGGATGACCACGGCCTCGCGCGCCA
>JAOZUP010000095.1 GCA_029938595.1 Thermoanaerobaculales bacterium
ATCTGCGTCATCTGCGGGCAAAATGCGATGAGAGATGTTCTGTTTCTTGCTTGGCGCTACCTGGCTCATAACCGGGTCAAGACGGCGGTGCTTGTGGGGTCGATCATGCTTATCGTCTACCTGCCGGTGGCGCTGCGTGTGCTGGTGAAGCAATCGGCGGCCGAACTCACCGCCCGCGCCGAGGCGACCCCACTTCTGATCGGCGCCAAGGGCAGCCCCCTCGAGCTCGCCCTGAGCTCGCTCTACTTCGAGTCCGACACGCCCGAGCTCACGACCTACGCCGAGGCAGGACGGATCGCCGAAACCGGCCTCGCGCAGGCGATTCCGCTTTACGTCCGCTTCAAGGTGCGCTCGCAACCCATTGTCGGCACCTCGCTCGAGTACTTCGAATTGCGGGGTCTGAAATTTTCCGACGGCCGCGCCATGGCGATGCTCGGAGAGTGCGTTCTCGGCGCCCGGGCGGCCGAGGCACTCAATGTCGGCATCGGTGGAACGGCGATCTCCTCACCCGAAAGCGTCTTCGACATCGCCGGCGTCTACCCGCTCAAGATGCAGGTGGTCGGCGTTTTGGAGCCTTCCTTCACGGCCGACGACGTGGCGGTCTTCGTCGACCTCAAGACTGCGTGGATCGTCCAGGGCCTGGTGCACGGCCACCAGGACATGGCCGCGCCCGAGGCGGCTTCCGGAGTGCTGTCGCGGGAGGGCGACAATATCGTCGCCAACGCATCGGTTGTGCAGTTCACCGAGATCACGCCCGACAACATCGACTCCTTCCACTTCCACGGCTCGGCCGCGGACTACCCCATCTCGGCGGTCATCGCCGTGCCCCACGATCAGAAGTCGGGAACGATCCTGATGGGCCGCTACGAGTCGCCCGACGATCCCGCCCAGATCCTCCAGCCCACGACCGTCATCGACGACCTCCTCGCCACCATCTTCACGGTCCAGAACTTCGTGGTGGCTGGGATGCTCCTGGTGGGTCTGGCCGCCCTGGCCACCGCAGTGCTGGTCTTCGTTCTCTCGCTCAGGCTCCGCAAACGCGAGATCGAGACCATGGCCAAGATCGGCGGTTCCAGGGTTCGGGTGGCAGGTGTTCTGGTCACCGAGGTGGCGGTGGTTGTGCTGATGAGCGTTCTGCTCGCGGGCGTCCTAACGGCACTCACGGCTCGCTTTGCTTCGACCGCGGTGCGTCTCCTGCTGCTGCAGTAAACTACGACGGTCATGCGCATCTTTGACAATTCCCACCATCCATCGTGGAAGGAGTGGTTGGTCTGCAAACCATGAAAGCAGTTGATCGGATCCCGGTCCTCGGCCAGAAGGAGAATCTCATGCGCGTATTCCATTCGATCGCAGTGGCCCTCGCCGTTTTGCTTGCCGGTTGTGGTGGTGATGAATCGGGCAAGGTAGCACCGGTTGCCGAGGAAACCACCGACATGCTTGTCGTGTATGCGGTGAACTACCCTCTCGCTTACTTCGCGGAACGGATCGGTGGCGATCTGGTGGAGGTGGTCTTCCCGGCGCCGGTGGACGAGGATCCGGCCTTCTGGTCACCCGACGCCGACACCATCGCCGCCTATCAGGTCGCCGACCTGATCCTGCTCAACGGGGCTGGATACGCGAAGTGGGTCGACCGCGCCACTCTTCCCTCGTCCAGGCTCGTCGACACGGGAGCAGCCTTCGCGGACCGGCTGATCGAAATGGAGAGCGTCACCACCCACAGCCACGGACCCGAGGGCGAGCACGAACACGGTGGGTGGGCCTTCACCACCTGGCTCGACCCGACGCTGGCGATCCAGCAGGCGCAGGCCGTCGCGGCGGCTCTCACCGCGCTGCGGCCGGAGCACGAACAGGGAATTCAGGCGCGGATGGAGGAGCTGGAGTCCACCCTGCTTGATCTCGATGCGCGGCTGTCGTCGGCAGCCAAGATCATCGGCGACACACCGCTCCTCTTCTCACACCCCGTCTACCAGTACCTCATTCGCCGGTACGAGCTCAACGGTATCGAGGTCCATTGGGAGCCCGACGAGCCTCCCGACGGCCACGCGTGGGACCACCTCGAGGAAGAGCTGGAGTCCCACCCCGCGGAGTGGATGCTCTGGGAGGACGAGCCATTCCAATCGACGGTCGCCGACCTTGAAGACCTCGGCATCGGCAGCCTGCTCTTCGACCCCTGCGCCAACGCCCCGGAAACCGGTGACTACCTGACGGTTATGGAGGCCAATGCCGGCGTACTGGAAACCATAGCCGAGACCCGTAACAACTAGTTGTTCTGCGCCCCAGCCTCGATCCAGTCCTTGAGCAAGTCTTGCAGCTCCTGGCTCAGTGGGGTGCGGAAGCGCGGCATCTGCACACCGGAGATCGACGGGTCGCCGATCACCTTGAGGTAGAGATAGGAGTTGTTCGGGTCACCGGGCTCGATGCGGTCCTTTGACCCCTGCACGGACGACGGCACGTTGACGATGTTGCCAAACGCCTGCCCTTCGGCCAGGCTCAGATCCTGAGCGGCGCTGCCCGCCGAGTGACAGCCCGAGAGGGCGCAACTTGGGTTGAAGATCTCGTTCTGGACCCGGGTAAAGATGGCCTCCATCCCCGTCTGAGGATTGACCGTCATCGTGAGCGTCGGCGGACTCGGGTCGGAGAGGCCGAACTCGTCGGTGACCGTGAAGGTCGCGGAGTAGGTGCCTTCGTCCGAATAGACATGGGGGCTTGGCGCGAGCTGGGTCGAGGTGATTCCGTCGCCGAAGTCCCACACCACCGTCACGTCGTCGCCGTCAGCGTCGGAGGCGGTGCCGGAAAATTGGACGCTCTCCCCCTCGGTGACAGTCGTGTCGCCGCTCGGCGAGGTGATAGTGCCGTTGGGCGCCCTATTTTCTGAGACCGGCGTGCCGTTGTCGGCGAAGGGCAGCACGAAGATCGGGTCGTTGGAGGTGTTGTCGATGACGGTGGCGTACGCCAGAACCGGTAGATCAGCGGTGAACTCGACGGTGGCGTTGATGGTCACACGGTTTCGCTCACCGACGAACCGGAAGACGTTGTCGATCTGCGAGAAGGTCCGCGGCGGAAGTTCACGATCCCGTTCACCGAGGAGCTCGCCGGTGTCGGCGTCGAAGACGCGGACGGTGGCCGTGACAGCCTGCAGGTTCGGGTTGGTGAACCCGACGTTGGTCCGGAAACCGGTGTCCGCCGGGTCATTCATGATCTGCAGGAGAATCCCGCTGCCCACCGCATCGTCTGGCGAGATCCCAGGGATGAAGCTGCCGAAAGTGCCCTCGGCCCCTCCCAGGTTAAAGGTACGCGAGGTGGCGTAGAAGAGGGTGTCGGAGCGCATCCGGATCGCCCCGGCGACCTCGGAGAGCCCGAAGAAGCTCGCCAAGATATCGTTGAACGCCTCGCCCGACCGGGGAGCAATGTTCACTGACATCTCCGGCACATTCGAGTTGTCCACATCCCGGTCGAGAAAGGACAGAAACACGGTGATGGTCTCGCTCGGATCCGGGTTATAGAGCCGGACATCGGTCACGAAGAACGCGCCCTCGGCGCCCGTGGCGCTGGCGGCCCCGGGGAAGTAGCGAACGACCTCCTGGGCGGCCGCGACACCAGCAACGGACATCAGCATCAGTGAGAGCACTGTTTTTTTCATAGAATCCTCCAGCAATAGTTGGCGGGAAGCACCAGCCTCGTTACACAGAAATCAAGCAAGAAGCTGATCTCACTTCCGTGGGCGTTGACACCCGTTAACGGGAGGCCTCGGGCTCCTGTAGAATCAGCGCGGAGTTCCGACGTGAGACGTCTCCTCAGAGCCGTAATCCGATGCTCCCGGCTGGCCGGCCCGGTCTTGGGCGTGATGGCAGTTGTCTGTGCCGGAGGTTTCGGTCTCCACGCTGCCCAAGACTGGCACCGCCACGGTGAGCTTGGCGCCGGCTTCTTCCACCTCCACTTCCACGTCGGCGATCACGATCACGAGATTCACGGCCACGATCACCCCGTTCAGGACGACCACGATCACGACACTCCCACCAACGAAAACCAGAAACGAATGGCGGTTCTCACGATCGCCCACGTCATTCAAGACGGTGCGGCGGCCGCGCCAGCCGTAGCCTCCCCAGAGGCCATTCCTGATCGCACGCCGATCGACAGCGTGGATCTGCCACGTCCCACCGAGTTTTCAGTCTTCGCGAATCCCCGCGCACCGCCAATCTGATCCACCCCTACCACCGTCGAATCCACATCTGTTCCCTCGGTACCGACCGACAGGGTCGGTCTGCGGCTGCATGGGAGATTTTGATGATCAGAACGACAACCGCGATCTTCGCGATGGTGTTTCTCTGTGCCATTCCTTTGGCGGCACAGGAGAATGAAGAGCCGTCGAAAACCCCGGAGGCGACAACTGAGGAGAAACCGGATCACATCCATGAGGACGACGCCGAGCATCGTCTCAAGTATTACGACGACATCGACGTCACCGCTCGAGGTGACGACCTGCTCGCCATCGCCGGTTCGTCCAACGAGGGAACCACGGGCAAGGAGGACCTCGAGAAGCGGCCCATCCTGCGCGCCGGCGAGCTGGTGGAGACGGTGCCCGGCGCCATCGCCACCCAGCACTCGGGGGGCGGCAAGGCCAACCAGTACTTCCTGCGCGGATTCAACCTCGACCACGGCACCGACTTCGCGGTTTCGGTCGGCGGCATACCGGTCAACATGCCGACCCATGGCCACGGCCAGGGCTATGCCGACCTCAACTTCCTCATCCCAGAGCTTGTCGAACGAGCGCGCTACCGCAAGGGGCCGTACCACGCCTCGATCGGCGATTTCTCGTCGGCCGGAGGAGTTGACTTCGATCTGGTGAGCGCCCTGCCCGACGGGATCGTCAACCTGACCGTGGGCAGCTTCGCCTTTCAGCGCGCCCTGGTTGCCGACACCTTCCGGGTCGCGGAAGGCGACCTCACAGCGGCTCTCGAGTACTACCACTACGACGGTCCGTGGGACCGGGGCGATGACTACCAGCGATTCAACGGCACCGTTGCCTACTCGCGCGGTGACGCCTTCGCCGGCTGGTCCGTCGCCGCCATGGGCTCGGACGGCGACTGGCTGGCCACCGACCAGGTGCCGCAGCGGGCGGTGGACGAGGGTCTGATCGACCGCTACGGGTTGATCGACCCCGGGCCTCGTGGAAACACCTCCCGCTACAGCCTCTCCGGAGAGGTCCACCGCGGCGGCCAGCGTTCGCTGTCCAGTTTGAACGCCTACGTCGTGAACTACGACTTCAGGCTCTACTCCAACTTCACCTACTACCTCGAGCACCCAATCCGGGGCGACCAATTCGAGCAGGTGGACAACCGCTGGATCTACGGGCTCAACGCCTCGCATCGGTGGCAGGGCCACCTCGGCGGGACGCACACCGAAAGCGCGGTTGGTTTCCAACTCCGGTACGACGACATCGCCAACGGTCTCTACCCGACCATCGACCTCGAGCGCAGCGGGGTCATCCGGCAGGACGACGTCGGCCAGTTCGGCGCCGGTCTGTGGGGCGACACCTGGATCCGGTTCTCGGACACCTGGCGGATGAACCTGGGTCTTCGAGCCGACTACTATGGCGCCGATGTGGAGGCCCACTTGCCCGTCAACTCGGGTACCGCCAACGACTGGATGCTCAACCCCAAGCTGAGCCTGGTCTACCGGCCGTGGGCCTCGACCGAGTTCTCACTCAACGCCGGCTCCGGCTTCCACTCGAACGATGCGAGGGGCACGACTATCCGTGTCGACCCGGTCACCGGCGAACCGGTACAAAAGGTGAATCCGCTGGTTCGGGCGAAGGGCATTGACCTCGGAGTCAGGACATTCACTCAGGGGGGTTACCACGCCACCCTGACCGGGTTCTGGCTCGAACTCGACTCGGAGCTTCTTTTCGTCGGCGACGGCGGCACCACCGAGGCGAGCCGGCCGAGCCGCCGCATCGGCGTCGAGTGGACCAACTTCTTGCAGCTCAACAGGGTCGTCGGCATCGATTTCGACCTCACGTGGACCAACGCCGAGTTCACCGATGATGACCCCGCCGGCAACGACATACCGGGGGCGATCGTGACCACGATCGCGTCGGGAGTCACGGTCTCCGATCTCGGCCGCTGGTTCGGCGCCCTCCGGCTTCGCTACTTCTCGGGCGGGCCGCTGACCGAGGACGGATCCGTGACCTGGGGGCCGACCGCGCTCGTCAGCGGCCGCGTCGGTTACAACCTCTCGGACCGGCTGCAGCTCGTCCTCGACGCGTTCAACCTGCTCGGCCGCGAGGACGACGACATCGCCTACTACTACGCGTCACGACTGCCGCGTGAGCCACTCGAGGGAATCGAGGATGTGCATTTTCACCCGATGGTCAAACCGTCGGCGAGGGTGACAATGATCTGGAAGTTTTGAGTTTTTAGTTTTTAGTTCCACTCCCATGCAAACCGTTGGGGTGAGCCACGCCGCCCGCCTTCGTCACGGCGTAGCCCAAATGGCAAAGCCGGAAGGGCGCGAATAACTCAAAACTAAAAACTCAAAACTAAGAACTGATTATCACGCCCACCGGTAGACGACGGAGTTGATATTCATTCCGGCGCCGACCGAGGCGAGGATCACGGTGTCGCCCTGCACGAGGTGGTGGCCGTCCATCTCGCCGCGCGCAACGAGGTCAATCAGGGTTGGCACGGTGGCCACGGAGGAGTTGCCGAGCCACGAGATGGTCATGGGCATGATGCCCTCGGGAATATCGTTCACCTTGTAGAGCTTGAAGATCCGCTTGAGGATTGCGTCATCCATCTTGGCGTTGGCCTGGTGGAGGAACACTTTCTTGACGTCCGAGAGATCGAGGCCGGCTCGATCAAGACTTTTCTTGACCACGCCCGGCACGTTGGTCAGCGCATAGCTGTAGAGCTTGCGGCCGAACATCTTGAGGTAGAGGGTGCCGTCGTCGTGGTCCGCGTCGTAGGATCTGCCCATCCACAGCAGCCGCGCGTGGTCGATGGTGTCCGATCGGGTTGCATGCGCGACGATCCCGATCTCGTCATTGACTTCGCGCGCCTCGAACACCGCAGCACCTGCGCCGTCGGAGTAGATCATGCTGTCGCGGTCGTGGGGATCCGAGATCCGCGACAGGGTCTCGCCACCGATCACCAGTGCCCGCGTCGCATCGCCCGAGCGCAGGTAGTAATCGGCCTGGATGATGCCCTGCACCCAGCCCGGACAGCCGAAGGGCAAATCGTAGGCGACACATTCCGGGTTGGCGATTCCGAGTCGCTGTTTGACCCGCGCGGCGAGGGTGGGGCAAAAGTCGCATCGCCGGTTGTCGGCGAGCACGTCGCCGAAATTATGGGCGAAAATGATGTAGTCAAGGCTCTCGCGGTCGATGCCGGCTGACTCCAGAGCCTTCTCGGCCGCCAGGTGACCGATCTCCGAGGTGAGCTGGTCATCCTCGACCCAGCGGCGCTCGCCAATCTCAGTGATCTCGCGAAACCTGTCGATAGTGTGCGGATTGTTGGCGGGATCGATCGAATCGCCATAATCCATGTAAAAGCGGTTGGCTAGAAACTCATCGTTGGCGACCCGACGTTCCGGGATGAAACTGCCTGTTCCAATGATCACACTTCGCCGCATCGAGCCTCCTCAAGAGTGTTCCCACCCACCGGTCCTCCGCTCTCATCGTGCTGAGCATTGGACCAAGACGGTAGGTTACAGGTTTCAGTCGTCAGGTCAATGCGTCAAGTCCTGATGCAACGTTGTCATCATGGATTGAATGGCCTCGTAGCGATGCTGCCTCCGCATCCGATGTGTCCATCGCTATCGCAATCGCTATCGCTATCGGTATCGAAACCTCTGATCGGCGGCGTCTAGTTCGATAGCGATTGCGATTCCGATAGCGATTGCGATTGTCGTCCCGATCTCCCCTACCCCCCGACCCGCGCCGCCTTGCTAGGATTCAGGCATGGGGAAGAAGCCGTCAACCACCGAACCCAAATCAAAATTGCCGATCGTACTGGCAGCGATAGGATTCTTCCTCGCGGAGGTGGTCGTCCTGGCCGGCGCCGCGAGCCCGTTTCGGCTGCCGAAGGAGGCGGTCGTCCTGGCCGCCCTCAGCCTTGCCGTGGCCGGCGGGATCATCGCCGCGGCCCGCCGCCGCGCCATCACGCTTCCTCACGGCCCGCTGGTCTGGGTCCTGATCTCTCTTCCCATTCTGCAGGCGGTATCGGCCCTCTGGAGTGCGAGCCGGTTGCGCACCCTGGAGTCCTCGCTCCTCACGCTCATCTGGGTCGTGGGTATCTTGTGGCTCGCGACCGTCACTACCACAACGAGACGGCGGCTGGCCCTGGTTGCGGCCTTCGGCGTCGCCATTTCGGCCTGTGTGATGCTGGTGCAGCTCGCCGGTGTCAGCGTTTTCGACTTCAGTGCGCCTTTTTCGAGCAAACGTCTGAGCCTCACGGGCCTCACAGGCAACCCGGCCGATCTGGCCATGGCGGCGGTGCTCTTGCTGCCCTTCCTCCTCACCTGGGGTGAGGATTCGTCGCGGCCCTGGCTGTACCGTGTTCTGGCCGTCACCCTAGCGCTAGCGGCGCTGATCACCCAGACCCTGACAGGGGTGGTGGCGCTGGCCATACTGCTTGTGGTCTGGCTGATTCAAAAGCGCTCCAAACGGCTGTGGCTGACCACACTCGGACTCGGTGCGTTGATCGTCGCGGTGGCTCTCGCCGCCGGTCTGGGAACCCGTCTGCTCAAAGCATCCGATCGAGCCCAAAAGGGCAATTGGTACCGCGTTTTCTCGGCCCGCGGCGACGGTTGGAGCGCCGCCGCGGAGATGATTCGCGAGCGGCCTCTAATCGGCGTAGGCGCCGCCAACTACACTCAGCTCTACTACCCGAGCCGGCTCGCGTGGCTCACCCGCCACGGCGGCACCGGAGCGCGCGGTGAGCTGGCATCGCATTTCCAATGGGCCCACTGCGATCCTCTGCAGGTCGTGGCTGAGCTCGGGATTCTCGGGATCGTCTGGATGGCCGCCTTCGTGCTGGCGATAGTGAGCATTCGAAGACGCGCGGGACCTCTGCTGCCACTTGCAGTCGCCGCGTGGGTGCCGTTTGCCCTCCTCCACTACCCATCGCATCTCGCCGTCGGGCTGATCCCGATCGCGCTCCTTCTCGCCCACCTCATCGCCACGACCGAACCACCGCGGACATTTCAGTGGCGCAGGGCCCGACTGCCTGTCACAACGGTGGTGGTAGTCCTCGCGATCGTCGCGGCCGGGTGGCAGCTGCGGCGGGTCGCGGTCGACCTGTGGATCGGAGGTAACGAGCTCCGTCTCACGATGTCGGAAGGTCTGGATCCCGCGAACCGCGCCCGCCTAGCCGCCGCCATCGAAGCGCAAATTCTTTCTAGGATTCAGCGGCTGCCTTCTGCAGCGCCCACCCTGTGGCGCACCGTGGGCCGGGCGCGGCTGGTGCGGCGAGAAGCTGCAGGCGCCGAAGTCGCCTTCCGTACAGCCTATGCACTGTGGCCTCACGAGGATGCCGAGTTCTACCTCGGGATGAGCCTCGTCACTCAAGGTCGCCGAGGCGAAGGATTACAGCATCTGGGGAGGGTGTGCCGCACCAACCCGGCGCTCGCACGCTATATCAGCGACAAAGGTCTCCGCCGGTCGGTTCAGGATATGGTGGCGGCCTACCGCCGCCAGTAAGGGCTTGTCCGCAAAAAATGGGACCCCCCGGAGGGGGGATCC
The DNA here is from genome assembly GCA_029938595.1 of Thermoanaerobaculales bacterium. Taxonomy (GTDB): domain Bacteria; phylum Acidobacteriota; class Thermoanaerobaculia; order Thermoanaerobaculales; family Sulfomarinibacteraceae; genus Sulfomarinibacter. The sequence goes on from JAOZUP010000095.1 coordinate 9,740, forward strand.
GGAGGGCCCAGCGGAAGGAAGGAGGAGCTTCCGCACTCGGCTACTGTTTTGCGGAGGCACGAGTTCGGGTTACATCCCCCGGGGCTGACGCCCTTCGCTGCTCTCGCTTCACTTACCAGGTTTTCGCCCCGATTCGCGTTCGTTCGCAGAGGTTTCGATTGACGAAATCGTCGGGCCACTCGTAGCGGCAATTATTGCGAATTCTGTTGAAGGTCGCCTGGTCGAGGCGGACGCTGGGTGCGCTGCGGCCGATAATTGTATCCATCGCCGCCCTTTGCTCGGCGATGCAACTGTCAAACCCTTGTGATCCCTCGGCGAAGCTCTTCCGGCATACCGCGTCGAAGGAGCGATCGGCTGCGATCGGGTCGATCGGAGGTGGCGGCCCCTCCGCGGCCTCGGCGCGTAATACCGCACGAAGGTCCCTCGCCGCCAACTCAAGCAGCCGAGCCCCATCGGCAAGCTCAAGCTTGGCCTCGGAAAAGAGGGGCCGGTTCGCGGAGATCGCAGCTCGAAGGATGCCGAGCCCGACCGTGGTTGCGGTGGCGCCGCGATCCGCCTTGTCATAGGCTGCCGCGTAAAGGTCCGGCGCGTCGATCAACGCCAACTCTTCACGCGGTTGATCAAACTGCTCTCCGGCCTCCTCGACCCGAGCCCGCCACCCGTCGTCGTAGAAGACGTCGCCCGAGCCCGTTTCACCGAGGAGAGTGCTCAAAGCCTGCGCCGCGGCCGCACACTCCTGAGTGGTTTCGAGGAGAAATTCACCGTCGGTCAGAGCGGCCGAAGCGGATCGCGACCTTCCCACGCTTCTCTGGTCAATGACCACTACGTCGTCCCCTGTCTTCTTGAGCTTGATCGAGCCGGCCACATCACCGAGGCTCTGCTGAGCAACCGCCGGCGCCGCTACCACCACCGCACTCAGCCACATCGCCGCTACTCTATTCCACCTCATGGCGCCTCCTGACCCACGTCGATCAAAATTCATCTCATATTCGATTTTACCCGTAAAAGACGTCATCCAACCAAAGCATCGCGCGGCGGGCCGCCGGTGAGGCAGTGATCGCGCGCCGGACCAGATTGTGGGCGAGGCTGTCCGCGTGGGAATATGGGCAGGAACGGATACAGGTGGCGCAGTCGGTACCGATCACATTCCAGTAGCGGAAGCAGGTCTCCGCGTCGATCGCCCAGCGCAGGCCGTCGTCGACCGGCGTCCGCTCTCCGACCGGGATCGCCGCCACCGGACAGCTGACGGCGCACTTGCGGCAGATCGTGCAGAAATCGATCACCGTCCGATCATCGCCCGGTTCGTCCGCTACCAGCGGCATGTCGGTGGTCACCACGCCCAGGCGCACCCGCGGGCCCAGCCGCGGCGTCATCAAGAGACCCATACGCCCGATCTCTCCGAGGCCGGCATCTCGCGCCACCAACGGCGCAATGATCCTGTAGTTGCCGTCGATAT
>JAOZUP010000476.1 GCA_029938595.1 Thermoanaerobaculales bacterium
ATTCAGATGGGCGTCGAAACCGTTCCCTTCTTCTCCGCCGGCGCCAGCCTCTTCGCCCTGATCCTCGTCATACTGATCTTCTGGCCGCCCGACGACGGCGAGGCGCAACCCAAGGACCTACGCGAAACCCTGCAGGGCATGTGGATGGCCATGTCGAACGTCCGCTTCCTTGCTCTGATCCTGATCACCGCCGGCTTCTGGGCGATCCAGGGCCAGCTCTACGCCTCGATGCCAGACTACGTGCTGCGGATGGCCGGCGAGACCTACAAACCGGAGTGGTACGCCAACGTGAACCCGCTGGTGGTTGTGCTCTTCGTCGTCGCCATCACCCAACTCGTACGTAAATGGAGGCCGCAGGACTCGATCCTCGTCGCGATGGCGATGATCCCGCTGTCTTCCCTGGCGATGGCGTCCTCCTCGTGGTTTCATGGTTATGTCCACATCTTTGGTATGAAGGTCCACCCCATCACGCTGATGATGGTGATCGGCATCTCCATCCAGGGGTTGGCCGAGTGCTTCCTCTCACCCAAGTACCTCGAGTTCGCCTCCAAACAGGCACCGCGCGGCAAGGAGGGCGTCTTCCTCGGTTTTGCCCACATCAACACCTTCTTCGCGTGGATCTTCGGCTTCATCTTCTCGGGCTATCTACTCCGGGCCTACTGCCCCGAACCCACAACCCTTCCCGCAGCGATCCAGGAGCAGCACACGCTGTGGCTGGCGGGCCAGGGGCCGATACCCTCAGCCTATGCCCACGCCAACTACCTCTGGTACGCATACACGGCTATCGGTGTGGTCTCCTTCCTCGCTCTCCTCGTCTATATCTGGGTCACCAACCGGATCGACGCGAAGACGGAAGTCACGGAGTAAACTATGAACCTCTCCTCTCCCGCCGAGACCCTGCTCTTACCCTACGAGCTGAGCTCCGCCCTGACCCTGTCGAACCGCATCGCCATGGCCCCGATGACCCGCAGCATGGCGGGTGAGGGTCTGGTACCCACCCCGGCCATGGCCGAGTACTACGCCCGCCGCGCCGCCGCTGGTCTGCTCATTACCGAGGGCGCGATCATCCGCGCCGACGGCCAGGGCTACCCTGACGTACCCGGCATCTTCACCGACGCCCATGTGGAGGGGTGGCGTGAGGTCACACGCAGGGTCCACGAAGAGGAGGGCCGAATATTCCTCCAGCTGTGGCACGTTGGGCGGGTTTCACATCCCTCGTTTCTCGGCGGAGAGCTCCCCGTCGCACCCTCGGCCGTCGCCCTCGACGGCCGTGTCCCACGCAGCGGAGGTCTCGAGTACGGCACTCCGCGTGAGGCCTCGACCGACGAGATCCAGGATCTCGTGGACGCCTACGCCGGCGGTGCGGCCAACGCCCTTGCCGCCGGATTCGACGGCGTCGAGATCCACGGCGCCAACGGCTACCTCGTAGACCAGTTCCTTCACCATCACACAAACCGACGCAACGATGTCTACGGAGGCTCGCCCGCCGCCATGTCGCGCTTCGCCCTCGAGGTTGTCGACGCTGTTGTAGCGAGGGCGGACGCAGGCCGGGTTGGCATCCGCCTCTCCCCCGGTGCCTACTTCAACATGGAATCGCATCCGGACGATGCGAAGGTCTTTCGCCATCTGCTCGAGGAGCTCGAAAAACGCAGTCTCGCCTACGTTCACGTGGGCATTTTCGAGCGCACCACGGTGTTCGAAGATCTCGATGGAACTGCCGAGGCATTCCTCCGGAAGAACTACTCCGGCGCCCTGATCGGCTGCGGCGGCTTTACCCCCGAAAGCGCCTCGGCTGCGGTCGCGGATGACGCCGTGGACCTGGTGGCCTTCGGCCGCGGATTCATCGCCAACCCGGACCTCGTCGCCCGCATCCGCGCCGGCCAGCCTCTCGAACCGTACGATCAGGAGATGCTCCTCAAGCTCGAGTAATCCTTCCGAACCGTTCCGCTACTATTCTCGTAGTTCATCATGAGAGGGGATCATCTGATGAAACCAGAACGTACCCTGACCGCACTGATTGCGTGCTGCCTGGTCCTGGCCGGTTGCGGTGTCAACAAGTCGATCCACATCGCCGACGGCGAAACCGTCGACGGCGGCAAGGTCACGGTCAACGGCAGCATCCGCATCGGCGACGGCTGCGAGGTCCGCGGCAACTGCCAGACGGTCAACGGGAAGGTCACGGTCGGCGCGGCCTCCAAGGTCGGCGGGCTGCGAACGGTCAACGGTTCGGTAAAGATTGCAAATGACGTTTCGGTGGACGACGATGTCGGTACCGTCAATGGCTCGATCCGGCTGGCTGAGAATGTTTCGGTCGAAGGCGACGTCAAAACGGTGAACGGGTCCATCGCCTGTGACGCCGGCAGCACGATTTCCGATGACGTGTCGGCGGTCAACGGTTCCATCCATCTCGCGCGCACCGAGGTCGGTGGCAGCTTGACCACTGTCAACGGCTCGGTCACGTTGACCGACCACTCGCGGGTGGCCGGAGACGTGATCATCAAGGGCAAGAACCGGCGCGGCGCCAAGAAGAAAGTCATCGAAATCACGATCGCCAATGGCTCGGTGGTTGAAGGCAACGTGGTAGTCCGCGATCCCAAACGACAGGTAACGGTGATCCTCTCCGGCGGAGGTCAGGTCAAGGGCGAGATCCACAACGCGAAGGTGGTTGAAGAGTAACCCGCCTCCCACTCTTGACATATTGATGTCAAGGACATATGTTTTGATGCATGAGGACCACCGTACGCCTGCGGGACGACCTTCTCAAGCGCGCCAAGAGGCGTGCCGCTGACGAAGGCCGGACCCTGACATCGATCATAGAGGAGGGCGTGGCGCTTGTGCTCCGGCGGCCGGGGCCACGGCGGCAAACCCCGACTCCATTGCCGGTCTCTCAGGCCGGCGGCGGCATCATGCCAGGGGTCGACCTCAACTGCTCGAGCGATCTCGAAACGGTGATGGACAACTCGTGATTCTGCCCGACGTCAACATCCTGGTCCACGCCTTTCGCGCAGATTCGCCGGACCACGCCGTGTGCCACTCCTGGTTGGAGGGCGTCGTCAACGGTGACTCACGCTACGGCATGTCCCCACAGGTGCTGAGCGGCGTCATCCGAGTTGTCACCCACCCGAAGGTGTTTCGC
>JAOZUP010000477.1:0-233 GCA_029938595.1 Thermoanaerobaculales bacterium
CGCATGGCTGGTGCCGGCCATGTTGCGGGGGATGTCTGCCATCTCTGATCTCCCAGCGGATTTCGCCTTCATCATGGGCCTCGTGGTTTTCGGTGTCATCGGGTTTCTCTACGTGCTCCTGCCCGGGGCCTTCGTGCTCTTCTACCGTTCGCCGCACGTGGCCGCCACCTGCCGCGTCCGCGATCCCCGCCCACAGTGGACCGACGACCTGCCGCCGCGGCTGCTGACCCTGG
>JAOZUP010000477.1:243-3128 GCA_029938595.1 Thermoanaerobaculales bacterium
GCCGGCCTAGGGATTTGTCGTGCCGTTCTTCGGGGTCGTGCTCAACGGAGCGAGCGGCGCCGTAGTTTGGGCGGCCATCCTGGCCGGGTGTGTCGCTCTTACGTTGGGCAGCGCCCGGCGGGCGCCGTGGGCGTGGTGGTGGGGGGTCGCCGCGATCATTCTCGCCACCCTGTCCTCGGTGATCACCGCTCTGCGTGTCGATCCTGCGGCTTTCATCCTGGCGATGGACCTTCCCGAACAACAGACGGCCCTGCTGTCTGAGATCGCGATGCCGGCGCGGTGGGTGATGGCGCTGGTGTGGGTCGTCATGTGGGGCACGTTTCTGGTTTATCTGCTGACGGTGCGCCGGTCCTTCTTCGCTGCTGACTTCGATGGTCAACCACCAATTTCATATTGACAGTTAGACTATAAAACGATAAGTTTTATGTCATTATGAATGCCGTTGCCGATGCCCAGCTTCTCAGTCGCCTTGATGCCGAGCAGTGTGGGGTTTTTTCCACGGGCGACCTGCGGACAGCGTTTGGAGAGGCGCACCCTGCGGGTTTCGTGCGTCGGGTCAGAACTCTCCTTGACCACGGGATCCTGCGTCGGTTCTGCCGAGGGTGGTACGTGAGCGAGGTTTTCGATCTGGCGACTTTGAGCCAAAGGCTAGCGCCGGAGTCGTACGTCAGCTTCGGCACCGTCCTCGCTCGGGACCTCATCATCGGGACGAGTCCAGACCGGCAGATCGTGGCGGTCAAACTCGGGCGGCCCCGCAGATATGCGTGTGACGGTTACGTCATTGAACACGTCAGTGTGACTGAGGAACTCCTGTTCGGATTTTCAAGCGTCAATGGAGTTCGGTACGCAAATGCAGAAAAGGCCGTGCTCGACACGTTGTATTTCCACCTCAGAGGTCGACGCTATCCCTTCGACATCTACTCGGACATTGCACTGCACAAGCTCGACAAGGCACGTCTCCGTGACTACCTCAGCCGCTACCGCAATCCCAAATTCGTTGCTTTTGTGGAAGGGGTAATGGAAACCCAATGACCGCACGACTCAATCGGCCGGCGACCCAAGATGGACTCTTTCTGTGGATCATGCATCGCTTCGCCGAGGTTTTCGAGGAGCATGCTGTCATCAAAGGCGGCATGGCATTGCGGTTGCTTGACAGCCCCCGTCACACGATGGACATTGACTACGTCTTCGTTCCGTTCTCCTCAAAGAAGGAGATCGTCGACCGCATCGACACGGTGTTGCACGAGATCGAAGGGGCGGTGATCGCGGTAGAGCTTCACTCCAAGATGCTGAGTGCCGATCTGCGAGTTGATGGGGTAGCGATCCAGATCGAGGCCAACGTTGCGACCAAGTGTGAGGCAATCCCGATGGCAACCGGTGGGTTCGCACAATCGGTTGGACACCCGTCACAGATCGTGCGGGTCATGAATCCATCTCATGCCCTGGCACACAAAATTGCTGCCTGGAACGAACGCCGATTGTTGCGCGATCTTTTCGACTGTTATTTCCTCGCGAGTCGCGCCGGAGCGTCGCCCGATCTCGAGGTCCTGGATCTCCGGTTGGCAAAGATCCAATCGCGATTGCCTCGATTGAAAAAGCTCCGCAGCATGTCGCGGAACCAACTTACCGATGAGCTGTGGCAGGCGGCAACAGACCTTTCCGACACGGACCTGGAACACGAGCTCGTGGGAATTCTGCCGCCCGAGGAACTCGCTGGCTTATGCATTCGGATTCGCGCTGCGGTCGAGAGGCTCACAACGCTCCTATTACAGGATCGGAACAACGGGCACTGACCGTGTTTCATCGTTTCGGACGAAATTTCCGTTCATCGTCTGAGTTCATATGATGCCGCGTGGCTGTCTGGCCGCGGGTGCGGGCATCCTGGCGCTCATCGCGATTTCGCCCTTTGCCCTCGTCATTAGAAGCTGGCGGGCGTGGCGCCGGGGCGGCGAGGTGCGCTCCACCCTCGAGACGCAACCGTTCGTGAACACCGCCGGCGAGCGCTGCCGGATCAATCTGGCCCTCGATGTGCCCGCGTCGGCGGAGCCCGGTTTCCGCCGCCGTCTCACCGATGCGGTGGTGCGGGTGGCCGAGGCGCTGCGCCGCCCGGACGACGTCTACAACATCATCTACCGCCACCCCGCCGACCCCGAGCCTGTGGTGCTGGCGGTGGGGCCGCAGCTACAAGAGCTCGGCGAGCGCTTCTCGCTGGTCCTCTCGCAGGGCGCGCTGTCGGGCCGGACCGTCGTCTGGCTGACCCTCGGCCGAGACCGCGCGCTGTCCGAGGTGTTGGATCCCGTTGCCTGCGACCCCGAGGTCGAGGGCGAACCCGAGGCCCTCCTCGCCACCGCCGACGCCCGCTGGTCCATGGCCACCGAGTGGGCCCGAATCGGTCCGTCGCTGATCGTCCGCCTGATCCTGGTGGTGCCCGCCGGCCGCGCAGACGACGTGCGTGACCTTCTCAATACCGGAGGAATATCGTTCTCCTCGGGCCGAACTCCAAATTGTGGCGGGGCATGATCTTCGCTCTGCACATCGCACACAATCGCTGTGCGTAACGGATCCTGTTCCCTCTGTTACATGGGTTGTATTCGAAGGTGGAAGGGGCTCAAATCCGTGTCGTCTGGTCGGACCGGAAGGCCGACGGCGTCTGCTCGAACCGCTGGCGAAAACGTTTCGTGAAGTGGGACACGCTTTTGAATCCGACGCCGTAGGCGACCTCGGCCACCGAGCCGGCGTTGGCGGACAGGAGTTGGGCGGCCCGTTCGAGACGCATCGTCATGATCAATTCGCTGGGTTGCTTGTCGAGCTCTTCGCGCATTCGCCTGTAGAGGTGGACACGGCTCATGTCGAGTTCGTCCGCCAGGGCCTCGACACCGAAATCC
>JAOZUP010000478.1 GCA_029938595.1 Thermoanaerobaculales bacterium
TCGAGCAGCAGTTGATGGACTTTCGAGAACGTGAAGACGCGGTGCTCCTCGCCGACCAGGACAAGAACGTCATCACCGAGCAGGTCAACACCTTGACGACCGCCTACGCCGAGGCCAAGGCGGAGCGCATCCGGTTGGAAACCAAGATCAACGCCCTCAAAAACCTCCGCGACTCGCACATCTCCGAGGCGAGCTTCTCGGAGATTCTCGAAAATCCCACGGTCCAGAGCATGGTCCAACATCGCAACGACCTCAAGATGGAGCTCACAGACAAGCTGCGCTCGCTCAGGGAGGGCCACCCGGAGATCAAGGAGCTGCGGGGTTGGATTGCCAGCCTCGACCAACAGATCTCACAACAGGTCGAGACCATCAAGCTGTCGTTGATAACCGACTTCGACATCGTCTCCCGCCGCGAGAGTGCGCTCTACAACAATATCCAACAGCTCAGGTCGCAGACCATCAGCCTCTCCAAACAGACCCTCGAGCTCGACCGGTTCCAGCGCGAGTACGACCAGAACAAGGCCTTCCTCGAGGACATGCTGGCGCGCTCCAACGAGGCCGACGTCGCCTCCACCGGGGGGTCAGTCAACATTGTTCGTGTGATCGAGCCGGCGCGGCGGCCCGGCGGCCACTACTCCCCCAACGTGCGCCGCACCATCATGCTCGCCACCTTCCTCGGACTCTTCTTCGGCGTCGGTCTGGTGCTCGGCCTCGATTACCTCGACCACACCCTGCGCTCCCCCGACCAGGTCGAGAGATACCTCGGGCTCGAGACCCTCGCCGCCCTGCCCAAGTTGACCGACGACAACACACGCGTGTTACGCGAGTCCTTCCAGTCCCTGCGCACCGCAATCATGCTCGCCTCCCGCGGCGAGGAATGCCACGTGGTAATGGTGACCTCGGCCGTGCCCGAGGAGGGCAAGACCACCGTCGCCTTCAACCTCGCCAAGGTCCTCGCCACTGGCGGCAGCCGGGTGCTGCTGATCGACGCCGACCTCCGCAAACCGCGGATCCACCGCATGATCAAGGCCAAGAACGTGCGCGGACTGACCTCGGTGGTGCTCGGCGAGCGATTGGCCTCCGAGGTCATCCATCACTTCCCGAACATCCCCAACCTCGACCTCATCACCTCCGGACCGCTGCCCCCCAACCCGCCCGAGCTCTTCGGAAAACAGACCTTCCGCCAGCTCCTCGACGAGGCGCGAACCAACTACGACTGGGTGATCCTGGACACCCCGCCGGTGGCCTCCGTCACCGACCCCGTGGTCTGCGCGAGCAACGCCGATATCGCCCTCCTCGTCGTCCAGTACGGTTCGACCAGGCGCCAGGTCATACGGGAGGCAGTGCGCCTCATGTCCCGCACCCCCGTCCGCATCGCCGGTGTCCTCCTCAACAAAATCGACCTCGAACGAGACCACTACTACTACTCCGGCTACTACTCCTACACCCGCTACGGCAACTACGGCGATCAAGTAGTCCCGGAGAAGAAAAGCAAGAAGGCAAAGTCGGCTGCCGAGAAAGCCGGATGAGGTTGAATTCTCAATTCTCAATTCTCAATTCTCAACTCCGCCGCTCGTTTGCCAAAGTTAATTAATACGTATACAATACGTGTAGTGAGAGATCATCATGCAGAAAAAACTCACCATCACGCTCGACGAAGAGGTTTACAAAGGGCTGCACGCCGTAATCGGACGAGGGCGAATCAGCCGGTTTCTCGAGGATCTCGCGCGACCGCACGTCGTTTCCCGTGATCTCGAGGCCGCCTACCGGGAGATGGCCGGCGACGAAGTGAGAGAGGCGGAGGCCGATGAGTGGGCCGAAGGCCTGATCGGAGATGTCGCCGATGACACGCGGTGAGGTGTGGTGGGTGAGCTTTGATCCTTCGATCGGTGGAGAGATCAAGAAAACACGACCGGCCGTCATCGTCAGCAACGATGCTTCAAACCGTCACCTCAACCGCGTGCAGGTTGTGCCGCTGACCTCGAATGTGGAGCGCGTGTATCCGAGCGAGGCTCTCGTGCGACTAGAGGGTGAACCCCGGAAGGCCATGGCCGACCAGATCGCCACAATCAGCAAAAGACGGCTGGTGAAAAAGACGGGCCGGTTGTCGGGCAAGGACATGCAACGCGTAGAGCACGCCATTTCCATTCAACTCCAACTTATTGTCGCGCCATGACTGCGCGCCCCGATCTTGATGAAGTACTGGCCGCAACTGATGACCCGGCGCTGATGTCTCATTCCGAATTCCGATCCCCGTCCGGAAATTAAGAACTAAGAATTGACCGCAAAGCGGTCATGCGTTTGACAATATGTACATAATCACGTACGCTTTTTCGTGGAGCATCAGATGAACGTAATATCAGCTACGGAGGCGAGGAAGCAGCTCTTCATCCTCATCCAGCGCGCGTTGCGGGCGCACGATCCGGTACGGATCCAGCATCGCGAGGGCGGGGTGGTGCTTGTCTCGGAGGAGGATTACGAAGGACTCCTGGAGACGATCGAGCTGCTCTCGATCCCCGGCATGCGCGAGAGCCTCGCCGAGGCCGAGGCCGACATCGCTGCCGGCCGAGTCGCCTCCGTAAACGAAGTCTTCGGCGATGACTGACGAGCCGTTTAGCCTTCAGATCACCCGTCGTGCGCAGAAAGACATCGCAACGCTGAACCCGAAGCTCAAGAAAAAGCTCCACGAGATCCTGGTCAATCGAATAACCGTGAACCCATTCGACGGAAAGAAGCTCCTGGGAGACCTCAAAGGCTGCTGGTCGGTGCGCCTCACTCTGAAAGACCCAGTCGTCTACTCCATCGATGAAGAAAAACACATCGTCTACATACTCCGAGCCCGAACCCACTATGAGTGAACCCACCAACACCTCAATCCTGGCGACGGGGGAGCGGGAATTCCGGATTCATTGGGCCCCGGCCGCGCGAAATCGCTTAAGCGCGGGCCACAGGCCTCAACAACCCCGAATGCGCACCGCGCCGGCAAATTCGAAATTTTGTGTGGGCGGTAATTAAGAATTGAGAATTGATGAATATCCACGCTGAACAACTCCAAGAGAAAATCGACAACCGGACTGCCCTCGTCGGCATCATCGGCCTCGGCTACGTAGGCC
>JAOZUP010000002.1 GCA_029938595.1 Thermoanaerobaculales bacterium
CCTGCCACGTGGGTCCCACGGAAGCCGGTGAAAGGTTTGGAAACTCGCCCGTCATGGGACAAGACCCTGGCGCCATAGAACGTACCGACCGACAGGGCGTGTGGCTCCGGATCGGTCATGCCGATCACGGCCACCTTTGCCTGCTCGGAGCGGATCGCGTCAACCGCCATTTTCAGCGCAACGCTGAAGCCCGAGCACGCGGCAAGCGGTGCAATCGCCGGCCCGGTGATGTGGGCGAGCATCGAGATCTGGGCCGCCGGGATATTGGGGATGTTCCACAACAGGTTGGGATGGACGGCACTCCATGGTTCGGTGGGGCAGCCGTACTCGGCATTGAGCTTTCGACGAGTCGTCATCTTGCGGCGGATGATGTGGCCCTTGCCGTTCTCGATGTCGCCGGTGATGCCCTCCCCCTCAATCTCGCTGTGCTTGTCGAGGTACTGCCGCAGACCGTCTGAGCGAGCAACCCAGAAGGCGTCCCAACCCTCACTGATCTCATCAAAACTCTCACTCCATGGATCGACACTCGCAGGGTCCTGCGGTGCGCCCAGCTGCTCGCGCAGCTGATCCTTCTGCTCATCCTTGGCGAGGCGGTATTCCCTGAGCTCGCTGTGATGCTCGTCCTGGCACCAAAAACGGTTCCACCTTCTCTGGGCGCGGTGATAGCGCAGTGCGAGCTCGTAATGAAGCGGAAAATCGCCCAAACCGGTGCCTACGTACACATGGGCCTGGCGACCCAGGTCTTTCAGCAACGGCTCGAGGCCGGGGTTCTGGCTGAGTGCCTGGATAAAGGCGCCGATCGCGTACTTGACCGTGTTGCCCATCTTGGACTGCAGCTGGGAAAACTTCCGCGGTTCGAATCGTGCGTCGACCCACGATTTGTAGACCGCAAAATCGAACTCCGGCCTTCCGACGAGGAAGTTACTTGGCCCAAACCCGTCAAAAGGCTCGAGCCAGCTTGTTGCGCTTTTGAGGTTGCTCTCGAAGGTCGCGATATCCGGCGATTTTGGGGCAACGATACCCCACCCAAAGATACCGATGCGTTTATTCATGATGCGGGTTCCCTCATCTTGGGATCAGGTCAGGTTTCGAGCTCCAGCAGCCTGGTGATCACGTCGCGGGCGGTGTAGGACGTCCGACCTTCGGGAATGAAGCGCGCGATCTCCAAAAGGTCGTCGCCGCTGGTGAGCAACGGTTTCTCGACCGAGCCGTCCTTTAGAACCTGTGGGAGACCGACATTTGATACCAGAGAGTTGCAGATGCACTTTCGTCCGATCGTGGCCGATTCTTCGCCGCCCTTGGCGATATAGATCTCTACCGGTTCGGAGGCGCACCGGTATCCCAGGCTCCCGTCGTCCTTCATATACGTCTCCCGCAAATACCCGAGATTACAGACCCGGGTTCGCGAAAGGTAGACGTCCTGCTCGGAAAGCGTGCCTTCCAGTTGCGCCACCTTGAACGGGAACCCGGTCGGCGAGGCAAGAGGATCCGTGAACACCCGAGCTGTTCCCGCCACCGCCTGTTGCAACAGGGCGCTCCGATACTCCTGTGACATCCCCGACTCATCGCAGAGCGCAAACGCGGTCCCCACCTGAATCCCGGCGCCGCCCACCGCTAGGACCTCGCGCAGCTTGTCGGCCGACGCACACCCACCGGCCACCCAGAACGGGAGCCCCAACTCGCGGATCTTCCCGAGATCTACCGCGTCCCGCTCGCCGTAAATCGGTTCGCCAAGCTCGTTCATCTGCAGCTTGCCGCGAGGCGGCGCGTTGTGACCGCCCGCGGTCGGTCCCTCGATGACAAAGCCGTCGACCTTGCCGTTGGACCTCCTCAACATCGTCATCGCCAGAACATTGGAGGCGATGATGGGCAGAAACCTGGGTCGTTCGAGCGGCGGGTGATCGCCCTCCATGATGTCCCGTGGATCAAACCGTGTGAACCTCTTGTCGCCTGATTGTGCGCCCACGACGTTCAGAGGGTAGGACGCGGGCTCGTGACGGCAGAAGCTATCGAGGACGCCGGGGATCATGATTGGGATTCCCGCACCCATGACCACGTATCCGACGCCGGCCAACATGGCGCCGTAGATGGACGGAAGGTGGGGCATTTGGATCTTTTCCAAATAGTTGATGCCGACCGCCCCGTCGTGTCCTTCGCGAGCCAGAAAGACCTCCACAAAATTGCCCAGGACGCACAGCTCGTGGAGTTTTTTTGATCCCGCCTGTTTGTGGAAAGGAATGGCTGCGAAGGGTTTGTCGTCGGCCTTGCCGCCCGGAATGTAGTACTTCTCCACGGCCCGTCTGGCCATGTCGCGGAATGGAAAATTCTCCAACGCCCGGCGAATATGTCCACCAATGTCGCCTTCCTGGAGGCGTCTGACCATGAGCACCTCGAGAGCGACGCCCGACACGACCCCGAGCTGTCCCAGCTTCGAGACCGTTCGCGCCAGGTGCCAGTTCGAGATCGCCACGCCCATCCCGCCCTGAATGATCTTTGGGTATGCGCCCGCCATAGACCGTGCAGGGTACCAGCCGCTGGCGTCTCCCGATAGTCAGCCTGCGGCAACGATCCATCGCTGGTGCCGTGAGACGAATGGGTCAGCTGGTGATCAGCTCCATGCCGCAGGTGCAGTCGCCCGGCTCGGTGGAGATGAAGTTGCAGGTGCACGAGCCGCCGCAGTTACAGAAGTACAGCCCGCTGCCCTCGAGGCTGACCCGCTTGAGGTCGGCGCCGCACGCGCATTTGGTGTTGTCCTCGGCGTCGATCTCGCATGTGCAGTCGCCCGAGCAGGTGCACAGCAGCGCGTCGTGACCTTCCACCTTGACCACGTGGGTCGCCACCAGCTCGGTGCCACACGTGCAGGTGCCGGCCTCGGTGCTGACGGTGCCGCAGGCGCAATCGGGCCCGCAGTTGCAGGCATAGACCACATCGTGCCGGACCGCGACGTCGGCGTCCTCCACCGCGACCTCTGCCACCGCCGTCTCGGTCTCGACCTCGACCACCGGCTCGGATTTGCCACAACCGATCACCGCAACCATCACGCAGCACGCGATCAACATCATGAGACCTGACTTTTTCATTGCCCCTCCTTTTAGCTCCGCCGTTTCATCCGAGAACCACCCGGCACACAGCGGTAGCGGAACGCTGCCCATCCTACAACGATTCTCGGTCGTCGGAGCAAAGGCCACATCTCACGACTACTCCCGGGCCTTGCTACGAAACCCGGTGAGATAAGCGGGTTAAACCTCGACCGCTCCCGTCCGTATTGCATCGATGACGGCCGGAAACACCAGAGTGAACGCCTGGATACAATTTGGCGTCGCGAAAAGGAGTTCAATCGTGAAACATCGATCTCTTCCCGTCTTTCTCGTGTTGACTTCGGTTATTTCGGTATGGGCCACCGCCCAGGACATCGACCAGCCGCCGCCGGTGGAGGTGAGCCACATCACCGGCAGCCTCCATCAGCTGCGATGCAACGGCAACGTTGGCGTCGTGGCATCAGTCGGCGAGGACGGCACCCTCCTGGTAGACACAGGCTACGCCGCAACCGCTTCGGCGGTGCAGGGGGAGTTGGCCAAGCTCGGAAGCGGTCCGGTCCGGATCATCCTCAACACCCACGGCGATGGGGATCACGTTGGCGGCAACGCGGCCCTGGGAGACGGGGCGGTCATCATCGCCCACCCCGGAGTTCACCGCCAGATGGGAAAGTACTTCGCTCTTCCCACCGTTAAATCCGCCGGACTGCCGATGGTGACGCTACAAGAAGATGCGACGATCTACTTCAACAATGACGTCATCCGCCTCCTCCAGGTGCCCGGTGGCCACACCGCTGGTGACGTCGTTGTGCACTTTACCAAGAGCAAGGTCGCCTGCATCGGTGATCTGGTTCTGGTCGGGACATTTCCAAATGCTGATCCTGCACGCGGCGGCGACGCCCAGCGCTTGATCGAGGTTCTGACCAGACTCCAGAAAATTCTGCCCGCCGATACGACTCTGTTAGCTGCTCACGGGGGCGCCTTCACCATGGCCGAGCTCGAGGCATACATCGACATGATCAAGAGCACGGTGGCGGCAGTGGCCACCGAGGTGGCGGCTGGACGCTCGCTCGCAGAGATTGTCGAGCAGAACCCGCTGGCCCCGTGGAGCAAGTGGGAGAGCCCCGAGAACGGCCTCAGCTTCGAAAACTGGACCACGGAAATATACGCCAGTTTGAACGGCGTCGGCCCGCAGTCGATCTGTGCACCGATGACCGAAGTGCTCATGCAGGACGGGGTCGAGGCCGCAGTAGCGCGCTACCGGCAACTTAAGAAAGAGGAGCCCGAGGGGTGGAGATTCGCCGAGAATGAGCTGAATCTATTCGGTTACCAGCTGCTGGCCCGAGACAGAACCGACGAGGCGATCGTCATCCTCGAGCTCAACACGGAGGCCTTCCCGGAAGCGTTCAACACCTACGACAGCCTAGCGGAGGCCTACATGCTCGCGGGTCGAACCCAAGCGTCGATCGCCAACTACCAACGCTCACTGGAACTCAACCCGGACAACACCAACGCCGTCGCCATGCTGGCTCGCATTCGGGAGGAGTGAACAAACAGTCGTCTCCGTGCCGGACTCCGAACCTGGCAGCCCAAACGTGAAGGCGCCACCCATGAGCATCGGCAACGATGCGCATTCACAGCCGTTTGCCGAGTCGATAGCGGCTGGTGTAGCGTTGGGGGACCGCAGCACATCCATCGGCGATGTGGAGGGACATGACGACCGACGCATCGGCGCAGCAAACGGCCCAACGATTCGGGACCTTGCTCGGGGTCTTCACCCCGAGCGTGCTGACGATCCTCGGTCTCATCATGTACCTCCGTTTCGGGTGGGTGGTCGGCAATCTCGGCCTCCCGGTGACGTTACTGGTGGTGTTGCTCGCAAGCTCAATCACTTTCATCACCGCGTTGTCGGCGTCGGCGGTGGCCACCAACATGACGGTCGGGGTCGGCGGCGAGTACTACATGATCTCGCGCAGCCTCGGGCTCGAGCTCGGCGGCGCCATCGGCATACCTCTCTTTCTCTGCCGGACACTGAGCATCACTTTCTACAGCTTCGGTCTGGTGGAAGCGATCCTCGCCGTGTGGCCCGCCCGGTGGGGCGAGATCCCGACCGCGGTACCGCAGATCTTAGCCGCGGCGATTATCATCACCATCACCCTCGTCTCCGGCAGGAGCGCAGAGCTCGCCCTCAAGTTGCAGATCCCGATCATGGTGGCGGTCGGGGTCTCGTTGGTGGCGTTGGCGATCGGCGCCCTGGCGGACGGGACCCGGACCCCGGAGTTCGGCATGACGCTGCGCACCGCACCGAAGGGCTTCTGGTATGTCTTTGCCGTCTTCTTCCCGGCGGTGACCGGCTTCACCGCCGGCATCGGCATGAGCGGCGATCTCAAGGATCCCCGCCACTCGATCCCGCGCGGCACCCTGGCGGCGGTGGCCGTCGGTACCGCGGTCTATCTGCTGGTACCGGTCTTGATGGCCGTCACTACCCGAGTCTCGCCCGAGGAGTTGGCGGTGCCGGGAGTAGTGTGGACAAGCATCGCGATCTTTGGATCGTGGCTGGTATTCCCGGGTCTGTGGGGCGCGATTTTGTCGTCGGCCTTTGGCAGCGTTCTCGGAGGCCCGCGGGTGCTGCAGGCGCTGGCTGCCGACGGGCTAGCACCGTCGTTCCTCGCCCGGCTGTCACCCAGCGGCCAACCGACCATCGCGACCTGGGTGTCGGGCGCCATCGCGCTGGCCGCGGTCGCCCTCGGCGGACTCAACGCGGTGGCGCAGTTTGTCACCATCCTCTTTCTCACGCTGTATGTGACGATCAACCTCGCGTCGGCTCTCGAGAGCCTGGTCGGCGATCCTTCCTACCGGCCAACCATTCGGGTGCCCTGGTACGTGTCGCTGGTCGGTTCGATCGGGGCGATCGTGGTGATGTTTCTGATCAGCCCATGGGCGTGCCTGGCGGCCGTCGTGCTCGAAAGCGCGCTCTACGTCCAACTCCGGCGGCGGGCGATGCGCAAGCGATGGGGCGATGTCCGCGCCGGCATGTGGGTGGCGCTCGCGCGCTGGGCGCTCCTCAAGCTCCGCCACCACGAGCTCGACCCGCGGAACTGGCGGCCGCAGATACTGCTCTTCGCGGGCGACCCCGGGAAGAGAGCCGGATTGGTCCGGCTCGCATCGTGGTTCAACCAGGATCGCGGGGTGGTGACGGTGTGCCGGCTGGTGGTGGGCGAGCTCGAAAAACTCAAAAAGATCGACGAGATGCGGAAGGAGATGGATCACGAACTCGAGGAGGCCGGCGTCATCGCCTTCCCCGAGGTGGATGTGGTGCCGGATTTCGAAGACGGGGTGATCAGCGTGGCCCAGGCCAACGGAATTGCGGGGCTCCATTCCAACACCGTGATGTTCGGGTGGTCGAGGCGCAAGGAGCGGCTCGAGTCCCAGCTCCGAATGATGCGCGCGATGTCCTATGCGCGAAAGAACACCATCATTGCCAGGCTCAACTGGGCCCACGAGCCGGGGAGTGAGAAACGCATCGACATCTGGTGGGGTGGTCTGCAGAACAACGGGGACCTCATGTTGTTGTTGGCCTACCTGCTGCGGCTCAACCCCGGGTGGAGGGATTCGAAGATCTGGGTGCGCTCGGTAGCGCGCGACGAGGAAGAACGAAGGTTGCAGCTCGAAAGTCTTGCCAATCTGCTCCCGGAGACCCGCATCGGCGCTGAATCCGAGGTCATCGTCAAACCCGCAGACCTGAGCATCACCGAGGTCCTGCACCAGACCAGCGCCGACGCCGATGTCGTCTTCTTGGGGCTTCAAGAGCCCGAACCAGGTGAGGAGGCGGCCTACGCCGACCGCATCATCGAGCTCGCCACTGGGCTCAACACCTGCATCTTCGTGCGTTCGGCCAGCGAGTTCGCGGGGCGCCTGGTCTAAGATCAGCGCGAGTCGTCCGGTGTGCAGTTCCAAAGTTGCTCGTATGACGTCAGACGTAAGATTCTATGGCAATCGATCTGAGGAGACGCATCAATGGCTGACCATGTTTGTCCTCCCTGGGTGGGCTACCTCCTGCTCAATCCGCTACGGAAGCTGACGGAGAGTCCGCGCAAGCTCTTCAGTCCGTTTGTGCGCGAGGACATGGTCGTGCTGGAGCCGGGATGCGCCATGGGGTTTTTCACCTTGCCCCTGGCGCGGATGGTCGGCCCCACGGGCAAGGTCGTGGCTCTGGACACCCAGCCGAAAATGCTCTCGGTCCTCGAGCGCAGGGCCCGGAGGGCGGGCATTCGCGACCTGTTGGACATCCGTGAGGTTGGGACCAAGGGGTTGGGCATCGACGATCTCTCGGGGCGGGTAGACTTCTGCGCCGTTATCCACGTGGCTCATGAAGTGTCGGACCAGACAGCCTTCTTCGCCGACCTCGCGCGGGCGCAGAAACCGGGTGGCCGGCTCCTGATTATCGAGCCCAAGGGGCACGTGTCCACGAGCGACTTCGCTCGAACACTCGCCTGCGCGGAGGAAGCGGGGTTTCGACCGGAGACATCTCCGGTCATTAACGGTGACAGGAGGGCCCTGCTCGTGAGGTAGGCGCCCAGGCCCGTCATACCTTTGCCGCCGTCAAAACATCAAGCCCGAGCACTATGGATGCTGGGGCGCGAACCCCAGCGACAGGAAATCACGGGAGCAACGGCGATACTCGTCCTCCGGGGCGACGGATTTGCGCGCCTTGCCGGCTTCTGACTTCGATATTTTGGACCGCCTTGCGGGCGGTGCCGCCGTCCGGGGTCACAGTGGCGACGACCTGGTAGCGCCCCAACGGCACGGTCCTCCCCTCCCACGAGTAGGTCACCATGCTCTGTCCTTTCGCTGAAACGGTGCGCGTGATCTCACCCAGATCGTCCTCGGGGCGTCCGGTGAGATCGAGCACGGCAATCTCGAAGCGGACGGATTGCTGTGCGGAGGTCGTGTTGGCGTAGGTCACCGAAAACTCGACCGGTATTCCCGGTAGAACAGAATCCGGCACCACGAACTCCACGATGTGGCCTACGAGCACCTGGACCGTGCTGTCCGCCCGCGCCACCACCGCCGCGTCGCGTTCCAGCTCGAGGTGGACCGCGAAACTCCCCTCCCCTGCCGGCGCTTGAAAGACCGGTGCGAGATCCGCTGTCGATCCGGCCTCCACCGTGAATGGTCCATCCGTGGAGCGCCCGAGCTCCTGACCGAACACGTCGATCACGCGAAGGGTTGTGTTGACGACCACAGCATCGTCGGACACATTGATGACATTGACGTTCGTCGGCACCGATTCTCCCGGAGCGGCGCTGAGGGCTTGCACGCTGAAATCGGTCACGGCGACGGTCTCAGATGCTGCATACACTATGCGGACATCGAGCCGCCGGTACAACGTGGTTTGACCGGTCGACGCCTCGTAGACGACCGGAAACAGGTGGACGTGCAACACGAGGTGGTCCTCCACCTTGCGCACCTCCCAGGTGAAATGCTCTGCCGGCACAGTACCTGCCTCCGGTGGCGTGGCCGACCACACGTCGTCGGTTCCGCCAACAGCCAGGAACACCCCCGGCTCGTAGTGCGGAATCGCCATCACACCGAGTTGCACCTGATCCTCGGTCTGCACCTCGACATCCGTTATCTGGGCATCGGCTGGCAGCTGCAGCTCGATCTCCGTTGCCGGCAGCACCGGCCCATCGAAATGCCGTTGCATGAATCCTTCGACCTCGACCAGGGCGAAGCCGGGGGCCGTTTCTTCGTCAACGGTATAGGTGCTGGCATCGACGGAGGTCGTTCTCTCAAACGTGTTTTGATCAAGGGCTTTGGGTGAGCCAAAAACGGGGTCAACGATCATTTGCGCATTGTCCTGCGTCAACAACTTCGACGACGAGCCTCTGGGGATCTTCATCCACGGTACGCCGTACAGGGTGATCTCCTGCACGGCAGTCTTGTCCCGGCAGTACCAGCCCGCGAGGGCGGAGTAGCTGCTCTTGGCCCGACGAAGCGCCGAGCCGACGGAACGGAGCGTGCCGGAACCCGGCATCGCCCGTCGGATGAACCTGTTGAAAACCTCCTCCGAGTACCACTCCGACCCGCCCGATGAGTGCCAGGAGATTCCGGCGTTGGCAACGGCCCCCGAAGCGCCCTCGGCAACCAACCGGTCGATCAAAGAGTTGGGACCGAGAGTCATGCCGACCCTGCAGTCCTCAAAGCCGCAGAACGGTCGGCTCGTGAGTCCGGTCGTGATCGTGGCGGCCAGGGTCGACCCGCCGATACAATCCATCTTCGACTTTCTGCTGCCAGTAGGCGCGCATATAGCATTCGGGCCGCCGTGGTCGGCGTGCAAAAAGATCGCAAACTGCTCCCGCAGCGCGTCGAGTAGATCGTTCTCTCGCCAGTCGTCGTTGTCGACCATGTCTGATGACGCGCTGTAGCCCCAATCCCGAACATGGTCGAGCACGCTCGAGTCGCTTGACCCGAGGTCGAGCTCCGGCCCGTCCCAGCTCGCCAGTACCGCACGCGGCGAGGCACCTGGGTTCGGGCCGTCCAACCCATGTTCAAACAGGAATCGCAAACTCTCCGCAGTGTCGCCGACGATTCGTCCGACGATGACCTCCAGCTCACCCTTGTCCCACTCCGAGTGATCCGTATCGCCGAAGTGGTTGTCAGTCAGAATGAAGTCGTTGTTGACCACCCGACCGATGACAGGGTCGCTGGAGGAATGATCCGACTCCGTGTCTTCGCAGGGACATTCTCGACGGTACATGGGAATCACGTCGTCGTCGCCCAGGATGACCACGTAATCCACGTCGTCGGCGTCGTCGATCCAATCTTCGAGCAACTGGTCGATCTCGCGTGTCGCGGGATTGGCGGTGGTCTGATTCCAGGTGTTCCAGGTGAGGTTGTCCCAGTCGTGCGCCTCCGTCGAATAATCGTCCACAAAGTAGATCGCCGCCGGCATTCCCCCTGATGGACCTGTCGGGGGGCCCTGCAAGGCCCAGGTCACGGTCGCGAGCAGATAGGTCGAGTCCCAGAGGTCATAGGTGGTTTCGTACAGGTGATGTCGGCTGGTCAGGACGATCACCGGAACCTGGCGAACGAGCCGGATGGGCGGACCATCGACATCCGCAACTACCTCTCCATCCGATCCCCCGTAGCGGACATCCGCTGACGGAATGATGTCGCCGGCAGGATCGCTGCTGATCACGGCAAAACGGAACACGAACTGCTTCCGGAGAGGCGCCGAACCCGCGGCCAGCGGTATCGTCGCGCTGTAGCGGCCGGTGCCCGTGACGTAGAAGGTCACCGGATCGAGGGCGCAGCCGGTACAGTCGCGGACTCCCGAGTCGATGGGAAAGCCGAGCGCATCGCCCGGGATCTCCACCGTCACATAGGGTTCCGCCGGTCCACTGCTGTCGACCGTGACCTCCGCAACCACATCGACGTAGTTGACATCCGCGGGTCCATCGTTGTCCGGGATCAACTTGTAGACCGCGGGCCCAAGCAGCGAGCCCTGGTCCAAAAATACCCGGACATCTGTGTTCAAGGGATCGGTGGAAACTTCCAGTACGTAGGGATCGTCAGGTCCTGAAATGCGGTTGAACCCGTCCACCCTGAGGTAGTAATCGCCGGTTACCTCAGCTGTATGGATGATTCTGCGAAGAGCCGTGTCGGAGTCGTTTCCGGCCTCCGCAATCATGCTCCTATCCGGTCCGTACAGGGTCAGGCGGTACGGGCGAGTCACCTCGAGATCCGCAATCAGTACATCATCGGCGTCAACCGTGACGACGAAGAAGTCAACGTCGCGTCGATTGCAGATGCGTGAGCTATGGCGAAGGGTCGTATCGATGGCCGAGGCATGGTCGAAGTCGTCGTTGGGTTCCTTCGGATCGAAACACCTGGAAAACTCAGAGGTGTTGCCGCTGGAATCGGTCGCGGTGGCATGGATATACCGACGGCTCTTGTACCCTTCCCACCGCCACGCGCCGGTCGCCAACGCTGTGACCGTGCCCTCGTAGGTCCGTCCATCATCCATCACGTCCGAAAACACCTCGACCGTGCATCGCGAGCACGCGACCCCCTCAGCCCATTCCGAGGTGTACCCGCTGACGATCGGCTCGATGATTCTCTCGTTGCCCACGTTGACACCGGATCCGAGGCTGATTCCGCGTCCGTCGTTGTCGAAGATGCTGTTCTCGGTGATGGTGTTGTAGTCGGTCGTGGCCCCGTACACCTGTACACCGACCCCGCCATTGAGCGAGATCGTGTTGTCCGGGCCGATCGTGTTGTGCTGGGCGCCCATCTCGAGACGAACCCCGTCACCGGCGTTGCCCAACGGTAGGTGGCTCGGCGTGCTGGTTCCGATACGGTTGCCGGCGACCACGTTCAGGTCCGCGTCCCAAAGACTCACACCGGCACTGCCGTTGTCGGCGATCAGGTTGCCGCGTCCGCTTTCCGCGCCTCCTATTTCGTTGAAGCTCCCATGTTGAATGGAGACCCCCTCGAACCGATTGCCGAGCCGCGCACCACCATCGATAGAGGCACCTATCCAGTTGCCGTAGACCTTGTTGCGCTGGGCATCCCCCCCGGCGATCTTGACGCCGCGGTCACCGTTTCCGGATATCACATTACCCTCGCCGACGCGGGATCCGCCGATCCGGTTGTACCTGGCGCCGTCGTTCAGCAGGACACCGCCACCGCTGTTTGCAAGCGCGGACGTGCCGGTCACATCGGTGCCGATTCGGTTGCCATACACCAGTGCGTATGCCGTCCCGGAAAGATGGAGCCCGACGTTGGTGTTTCCGGATATGACGTTTCCTTCCCCGGTGCCCGCGCCGCCTATGTGGTGGCCGAGGCCTCCTGATAACACGATCCCCTTGACGTTGCCGGCGGCGGCGGCACCCGTGTGGTCGGTGCCCACGAAACAGCCGTGCACGTCAAGATGGCTACTCCGGGAGGCCTGCAGGCCGGCCTGGCTCCAGTTCGAGATCACGATGCCGACAACCGAGGATTCCCCGACGTCATCGAGGTCAACACCAACCGCCCCGCTGCCGGCGCTCGAGCCGTCGAGCACGATCTCGGGCCCGTCCGGGTTGGTGTCGCCTTGATTCGCGGTTTGAGTCGTGCCTTCGAGATGCAGAGATTTTGTCAGCACGGGCAGCACGGCCGGGCGGATGGTCCATACCGTGCCGTCAAAGCCCGCGTCGGAACTCGGGATATCGAACTGAACCGGAGCGTTTGCGCCCGCGTCGACCTCGTTGAATGCCTCTCGGAGCGAGCAGTGTGCGTCGTTGCAGGTGCCGTCGTCGAGGTCATCGGTGGTGTTGACGACGACCGGCGCCGGCGGAGCGTACGGGATCACATCGATGGTGAGAAAGTACGGCTGACTCGGTTCGTAATCGCCTCCGGGGCTGAACACACGCGCCCTGAACTCGCCCTCGAAGTTGCTCACCTTGAACTCGATCCGCTCCTCTGCGGTGTCCGCCGCATGAGAGGACGCCACGAAATCACCATGTGGATCGTAGAGCTCGAGATCATAGTTTTTGGGCAGCTGCTCGAGTTTGATCCCGATGGTGTCGTGCAACGCGGCAGAGAACGAGAAGTAGTCGTCGTCAGCGGCTGAGCAGATGTACGACTGGATGGTGGTGGGGTACGGCGGATCCAGAGACCATGCCGCGCTATAGCTGTCGTTGGGCTCGAATGAATCCGGGCACGATGTTGGGGTTCCGGTTGGGGTCGGCATCAGCGTCGGGGTCCTGGTTGGAGTGGGGGTACGGGTTGCCGTGGGCGTCGCCGTGGGGGTTGTCGGTGTTGCCGTAGGTGTCACCGAGGGTGCCTCGTAGATCACCTTGAGCTCGGGCGGCCCCTTCTCACGACTCGCAAACTTGCGAACGTACGGGTTGCCGCTGCTCGGACCCGCGATCGCGAGACCATAGTTGTCATAACCCGCTAGCCAGTCCATCACCAAGGCTGTCGCGTTCCACTCCACCCAACCGATCTGGCTGCCGACGCTTGACTGGCCTCGCCCATCGAAGAAAGGAACCGAATTGTGGGTGACGGTGTTCTCCTGCCAGGGGTCCCAGCACAGATTGACCGACAGCATCACCGGGCTCGCGCCGGTGGCCTGGATCATGTCGAGACTCAGGGTCGCGCTTTGGATGGTCGCGTTGGCCGGGATACTCGACAGATCGAAGCGAATGAGCGTCTGCGCCACCGCAGAGGGTTGATCGTTCATCGCGACGATCAACTCGGTGGCGGATCCGTAGTTGGTGTCCGGATTCAACGAGTCCACGTAGGCGTCGGCGACAGCGTACAACGTGATTTCGGTCGCCTCCAGTGAGTGGACCGCCGGACCGATAGACATGACGAGCAGGCACAACCCCAACACGACCGGGTGTGCCCATGAACAACGGGCGGACAATCCGTTCAGCTCCATGCCACGACCTCCGAAAGGTTGTCGCTGCCGATCTCCTGATTGAGTTCAGCCAGATGGTAGTAGTCTCAGGGAACAGCTGTCAAGAGACCAAGAGAGGAGCGGTTCGAGCAGCGCCACGGTTTCTGGCGCGAGTTCGTTAGGCATTGGGTAGACCCGTGCGGCCCGCCCGTTAGGGTGCCTAACGGTGCCGCCGTTCTGCAGATCGCGGCACATCGCGGGCAGCGTTAGGAGGCGGTAAGAAGCGCCGGTCAGTCGGCGCGTTTAGATTTGTGCCGGCGATCCACGCCGCTCCTCCGCTCCCGGACACGGCGATCTTTCCCGCCCCGCCGCTCCTCGCCGTCCCACCCCGTCTCACCGTCATTTTGGCGTTGGTCCGTACCGGAGCGCCGATCTCCCGGTTTCCGCCGATCAGTCTTGGAACGCCTCTCAATCATGATTGCCTCCCGGATGTCGACACGACCAGCTTATCGCGACGGCGCCCCTTCGACAACAGATCTCAGACCCCGTGGGCGCCAGATACACAGTCGTCTGATTCGTGACAAGCACGGCGGGACGCAGCGATTCGCCGTCCGTAGCAGACACCCGGTGAGAAGAGCGGGTCAGCCGCCCTCGCACCAAAACCCGGTGAGAAGAGCGGGCCATCCTAACAAACGAGGACCAAATTCGTAGTACCCTCATGGGATGGCTGGCTGAGGCCGGCGATCGCCTCAGACGATCCTGGATGGAGGAAGGGGTATGACAAGAACAGCCCGCCGAGTTATTGTCCTCGGTCTGGCAGTGGCAATGAGTCTTTCCGTGGTCGGAGCACAGGAGTCGGATCAACCCCAGGCCACCTTCTTCGCGCCTCTGAACGTGCCGCTGATCAGTATTGAGGTCTACGTATCCGACCGCGCCGGCCGGCCGATACCCGGCCTGACTCTCGAGGATTTTGAGATCTTCGAAGACGGCAAACCGGTATCGATCTCACACTTTTACGCCGCCCCTGGCGTCACCGAACCCGTCCAGGAAGAAATTGACTCGGGCGGCGACCTGGTGGAGAGCGCGCCCGCGCAGAACCTCTACCTTGTAGTCTATTTCGACGACATCAATCTCAGCCGGGGACGGCGCCAGTCGGCGATCGAACACCTGCGGGAGTTCCTTGCGTCCGAGCTGCCACCCAACCTCAAGGTGATGCTGGTCCGGTATTCCGGGCACCTCAACATTGAACAGGGGTTCACCGAAGAAACCGATGAGGTGATTGCAGCGCTCGACGCCACGCGGGGATCAGGCTCGCTCTCGCGCCGGATCGATGAGACCATGTTGATGCGCGAAATCCAGAACGCAGCTTCGATGGCGTCTATGAGCGGTGATAGAGCGCTCGAGACCCTCGAACAATCAGGCAGCAGCACTTGGCAGTCAATCGGAACCTACGTGGATCAGACGGTCCATCGAACGCGAACCAGCATCGAAAACCAAAAGCGCCTGATACGGTCGCTGTCTGGTCTCAGCGGACGCAAGGCTATCCTCATGGTCAGCGACGGTGTGGAGGCCCGACCCGGCGAGTCGCTGTACCGCGCATGGTCTCAGGCTTTTGGTAGGGTACCTGCGTTAAGAATCGACGCACAACGAGCGTTCTTGCAAGCAGCCCGTGACGATCTCAGCGGCGAGTTCGGCGAACTCGCCCGTTTCGCCAACGGACACCGAGTGAGCTTCTACACGCTGTCGGCCGCCGGGACTGGGCGAGGGCGAGCGATCTCGGCCGAAACCCGACTCATGGACGAAGACCGCCTGGCCGTTGACCAGGGGATGAGCGAGCACGTTCTCATGGCGAACATGGCCGGTACCACCGGCGGCCGTTCGCTCGTCAACTCCCCCGCGCTTGCCGGCCAACTCAACGAGGTGTCAGAGGAGCTGGCGAGCTACTACTCGCTGGCCTTCAAACCGCAACACTTTGGTGATGGAAAATATCACCGCCTCGACGTCAAGGTGAAGAAGGACGGTGTGCGTGTACGGCATCGTGGAGGGTACCTGGACGTTCCTCTGGCCGAACGAATTGTCGATCGCACGATGGCGGCAGCGGTCCACGGGGTTGCTGACAATCCGCTCGGGATCTCGGTGGCGACAGCCGGCGAGATCACGGCACGAGATGATGGGACGTTCCTTGTTCCGGTGATTATCACGGTTCCCATTGAACAGCTGGTGTTGATCCCCTCGGAGGAAGAGCACCAGGGTCAGATCTCGATTCACCTGACGGTACGTGATGATAGCGGCGATATTTCGGCTCCGATTCGCCGCGACTACCCTGTAGCGATTCCGAACGCCTCTCTGACAACGGCGCTCGGCCAGAGCGCCGGCTTCACCTTGCGCCTCGGGGTGGGCCCGGGAAGGCAGAGGATCGCGGTCGGGCTGAGGGACGAAATCGCGGGCACGGAATCAATCACCTTTCTCGAGATCGGGGTGGGCGATGCTGGCGGCGTGGGCGGTTGATGAGGGTTAGCCCGGCTAGGGAGCCATCGCTGAGCTTCGGACCGGTGTGTCGGTGCCTTCTCCGCTCACTTGCATTCGGCCTCGCAACCGGCTACTGCGCTCAAGTGGGTGTTCTCGCGGCTGACGCGGTGGAGAACACCCCTGGAATTCTCGAGGCCATGAAAATCGGCGCGGTGAGGGCCCATACCGGCGGCCTTCTACTCTCCGGCCAGGCGGGTGGCACTGTCAAAGGCGCGTTGATCTGGTCGCTCACGGGACGCGAAGAAAACGGCAGAACCGAGGTTCCTTTTGTCATCGAGGTCGACGGTGAGGCGCTGCTCGCCGGCGGAGGCGGGCGCAGGATCGCTATCGGCATCTTCGTCTATGTGATCGATGGCGAAGGCAGGATCGTCGACCACATTGCTCAGGGGTTAGTGCTCGATCCCGCGGTGTATCGTGACGGGATCGCCCGATCGGGATTAAAATTCATCGGTCGCTTCACCCTGGAACCGGGCGACTACACCCTCAGGGTGATGGTCCAGAACAACGAAACCGGTGATTACTTCATGTCGTGGAGCATCCTGACCCTACCGGCCGCCGACGACCCGGCGCCGCTCCTGTTGCCGCCGTTGTTTCCCGATTTGGACGCACCATGGGTGATTGTTCGGCAGAATGGTCAAGACGCCACCATCGTTGTGGGTGGCGAAACCGAGATTTTACCCGCCGCCCGGCCGGTGCTGGTAGAGAATCAACCGGCGGAGCTGTATCTGGGCGGCGGCGGTTGGGATCCGGCCGCGCTGGTCGAAATCCGCATAATCAACGAGCTCGGGCGGACCGTTTCAGAACCCTTGGTGGAATTCTCCGGTACCCCCATCGGCGATTTTCAATTCAGACGGGCCGTCCTCACCCCAATTGATCTGCCGCCGGGAGAGTACAGCATGATCGTGACGCTGGCGGACGAAAACGCCGGCGAGGTTCTGCGGCGAGCCACCCGATTGACGATGGTGGGCGACGGCGAGTCCAGGGGATGGGCTGGAGTGGGTGACGGGGATCTCGCCGTCGAAGAAAACAGGGCAGCTGACGATCGAGAAAAGACGCAGAAAGTCAGCAAGAGGGAGATTCGGGCCGCCTATCGCGAGGCGCTGCGTCCGCTCGGTAATGGCGATGGCGTGACGGCTCGCCGGATGGTGGCTGAGCTCGAACGCCGCGCGACGGCAAACGGGTTGCGATCCGCGGTTACGGCCTTGGGCGAGGCGGAGTACGCCGAGTCGAAGGCGTTGGCGGAGGCGGATCCGATCTGCCTGATGCCCCTGGCCCTGCTGCACCGCGACCTCTATCGAGGCTATGCGGCGAGGCGGGAGTTGGTCCTGGCATCACACGCCCGAAACATGGCGGTCGCCTATGCCGAACAGCTCGGACGAATGAAACCCGACAACGGGTTTTCGGAATCTCTGTTGGTCAATCTCGCCTCCGATCTCGCTCAGGCCGGCTCAACCAGGACCACGCGAAACCTCCTCGAAGGTGCGATTCGCATGAACCCCGGATACGGTCCTGCCATGCTATCACTCGGGTTCAGCTTCGAGCGCACCTCCGATTACGTCGAGGCGTCAGCCGAATTTCAGAGACTGGTGAACCTCCTCCCAAGCTTTGACGAGGGTCGGCTGCGTCTTGCCATCAACCTGATTCGTACAGGTCAGAGCGGGGCGGGCACGAAGCTTCTGAGGGGCCTGCTCCAGGATGGCGCGAGACCCTGGATCCAGGACATTGCGGCGCAAGAGTTGGTCCGGCTGCTGATCAGAAAGGGCCAGGGATCGGAAGCGGAACGGGAGGCTCGCGCCGCCCTCGAACGATCCCCCAACGACCAACGTTTATGGATCCTGCTCGCCGCCATCCTCGAGCAATCGGACCGCCACAGTGAGGCGGTCGAGCTTTTAGCGGATCTGCCTCCCGCGAGCCGCGGAGTTTCCCCCCGCGTCCGCTATGCAGAGTGGCCGGCGTTGGGCGTCGAAGCTTCTCAGACCCGCCTCACATCGCAGGCCGCAGAGGCCGCGCCTGCCCTCAAGGCAGCTTTAGAGGCCCAAGGAGGTTCAGGTTGAGGTGGATTCTCCCGATTCTGGGATTGTTATTAATGACGGCGATGCCGACGGGCGCCCAGGATATCTGGGTCTCCATCGTCGAGCCGAAAGACGGGGATCTAGTGATCGGAGAGCTCGAAGTCGTCGTCGAGGTGGTTGCCCGGGCCGAGATTTCAGAAGTTGAGTTCCAGCTCGATGGCCGCGCCATCGGCACTCTCACCGTGGAACCCTTCCGTATGCACGTCAATCTCGGCGAAGAAAATCTCCCACACCGATTCTCGGTGGTGGCGATGGACGTGGAGGGCAATTCCGCAACGCATGCGGTCACCACGCAGCCCATTCCGATCGCGGGCCAATACGAGGTCGAGCTGCAACAGCTCTATATTTCAGTGACCCGTGACGATCAGCGGGTGCTCGATCTGGAGAACGAAGTCTTCGCCGTGACGGACAAAGGCGAACCGCAGGAGCTGGTCACTTTCGCACGCGGCGACATACCGTTCACCGCAGTCCTCCTGATCGATGCCAGCGCGTCTATGTACGGCGAAAAGATCGAATCGGCGATCGCGGGCGCCGCGTTCTTTGTCCACGGCATGCAGGGGCTCGATCAGGCGCAGGTCATGGTCTTCTCCGACCAACTCCTCAGCACCACCCCGATCACGGATTCCAGAGCGGTCCTGACCGCCGGCCTCAGCGGAACCGAGGCACGTGGCGGCACCGCCCTCCAGGACCATCTCTTCGTCGCCCTCAAGCTCCTCGAGCAACGGCAGGGGCGGCGAGTGTTGATCCTCTTGTCCGATGGCATCGACACTCACAGCGTGCTTCCTATGGACCACATCTCCGAGATCGCGCGTAAGAGTAATGCGCTGATCTACTGGATCCGTTTTGCCCAGAACAGCAGCGATCCAGAAGCCGACGACCATGTGGACTTGAGCTCTGCGTGGAAGAACTCGGATCAGTACAGAAAGCAGCGGGACACCTTGACCCAGATCGTCAACCACAGCGGCGGCCGGATATTCGGCGTGGCCGATCCAAGTAAGATCCAGCCCGTTTTCAATCGCATCCTGGAAGAGCTACGTGATCAGTATGTGCTCGGATACTACCCGAGCAACAAACGCAACGACGGGCGCTGGCACCGGGTCAAGGTACGGGTGGAAGCGGCCGGTGTCGAGGTCAGGGCGCCGCGGGGGTATGTGGATCATTAGCAACTCGGCTGGGAGGGGAAAACCCCCTCCCCTACAACAAAACCGTAGGGGCGGGGTTTATCCCCGCCTACGATTTTTCGGTGGTCGTAAACAGAATTGGGTGCCGGGCTGCAACTCATTGACGATTGCGTCGTAGAGTCTGTAGCCTCCAAGGAAGGAGAATTTACGCCATATGAGACTCTCACTACTCACAGCGATCCTCCTCATTTTCTGGCCGACGATGGCCGCGTGGGCGGTCGACCTCCCCTCGCCGAAACCTGAGCAGCCGGCCAACACGAGGACGGAAAGCCCGGCTCCGAAATTCGAGGGCTATCTCTATCTGGATGTCGAGGGGAAACCACTTCCGATCCAATCGGACGCCGAGATCGAGGCGTTCTTGACAGAGGCAGAGATCGTTGAGATCTCGATGCTCGGCACTGGCGTCACCCTTCCCCGAAAGGTTACTCTTCTCGGCGACGGTTTCCGTGCCCACGCGATCTTCAAGGACAAGGACGAGAAGCGGCGGAAGTTCACCGACAGAATCAACGGCCGCAACTATTTTACCCTCGACTGGCGCGATTGGCACGGCTACGACGCAGCAGCTTACGAGCTCGACCGGCTGCTCGGGATGAACCGGGTGCCGCCCGCCGTCCCACGATCCATCGAACATGACTCGGGAACGATTACTATCTGGCTCGAAGAAACCGTCTCTGAGGTCGAGCGCTCGCGCGAGCTGCACATCCCTCCCCCCGACCAGAGACGCTGGGACCAGCAGCGCTCGATGTTGCAGGTCTTCGACAACCTGGTGGCAAACCGGGACAGCAACCTGGGAAACCGGCTGATCGACGCCAACTGGCGTCTGTGGTTCATTGACTGCACCCGCTGCTTTGGGAACACCAAAACCATGTACTACCCGCTCGAGAGCATCAGGCAATGCGAACGAGGGTTCTGGCACGGACTTGAGACCTTGAACGCGACCAGCGCCAAAGAATATCTCTCGGGACACCTCAACAAGGCGGAGATCAGCGCGCTGCTGACCCGTCGAGACATCATCGTGCAGCACTTTCAGAAGCTGATCGACGAGAGGGGCGAGGCACTGGTGCTCTTCGAGGTCGATCCACCGACCGAGACAGCTCCCTGGGGCGAGGAATAGTTTTGAGTTCTTAGTTTTGAGTTATGAATTGAGAGTTGAGAGTGAGGGGTGGTCCGCCTAACCTCCTAACTTCCTAACTTCCTAACTTCCTAACCTCCTAACCCTTATCTCTGCCTCGGATTCGGTAATAGGTTGGCTCGTCGGCCTTGGTCAGCTTCCGCCCCTTTCGACCGGTTCGAGGATCAGCCTGCCGCCCCGGTAGTCGAAAAACACCCGGAACCGGTTCATGAACCGGTTGCCTAGGATGCCGTTGACGCTTGGGATGTTGCGCACCGACGGCACGCTAAAGGCCTCCATCCACGCCGTCTCCACACCCTCGGTAACGATCGAACCGAGCTGCAATCGCCACGTCGACGCCACGACTACCCTGGTTTCGCCCACCACCCCGACGCTCGCGCCGACGGTCTGTTCGGAAGGCGGTTTGAGGTGACGCCGCGATTTGGTGATCAGGGACAGGGAACGGCTCGAACCGGTGTCCACCACCAACCGGACCGCCACCTCCTTCCCACTCTCCTTGACGATCACTGCGCCGTTCACCACCGGCCGCCTGTCCATCACCTCGAGCGGCACGTCGTACCCAGGGCCCCGGTAGTCGAAGATCCCGGGATCGTGGAGCAGCAGACGGTGACCGACCGGATTGATCTCGACCACGTAGCGTTCGAAGAGATCGGCACCGAGAAAGCCGTGAATCTCGCGGCCTGCCGCCGCCGCCAGCCTGGGGCCGATGTCATGAATCACGAGTGGCGCGTGCAGCACTTCGGTACCGTCCATTCGGATACGGATCTCCTCTGCTACCTGCACCCGCGTCGCACCCGAACCCACTCCGCGCGCGAGACCCGATTCCTTGACGGCAAGACCGAGAGCCCAGGCAAGCAAGGGGTCGGTAATGGAGCTTTGGGTGGCTCCGGAGTCGAGCACGAAATCGAGTGGCGGTGAGTCGGCAATTCTCACCTGCACCAGGATGAGACCCGCAAAGGGCTCATACACCAGTTCGTGCACGCATGAGGGCGGGTTCGGTGAGCTGTCCTCCTCGAGCGCGAACGCGCCCGTCGTCATCAGCATGGCAACCGAAAAATGCAGCAGCAGTCGAGTATACCGGGTCATAGGCCACTCAGTCTAACCCGGCGGAGCCGGAACCAATGAGATCCCGGTTCCGCCGGGAGGTATAAGATGAGCGATTATCCGCTATCGTTCATCTCGGATCTCTGCCGACGCAGTTCTGCCGCCCGCCGGGAATGTTTCTCGGCCCTGGCTCGGTCTTGTTCGTACAGCGCCAGCCGCGCCAGGGCGTCATAGACCTCGGGCTCTTTCCCATACCACCACCGTGCCCGGCGAAGGTACCGTCGTGCGGATTCGAAATTTCCCTGCACCATGTCGACCTCCGCCATGGCGATCAGGGTGAACGGACTTCTGGTGCCTTCCGCCGCTGTCCGAAGCGCCGTCTGTGCCTCCTTCTCACGGCCAAGGGAACGATAAACAGAAGACATATTGGTGAGAGCCGACGGGTTGAGAGGATCGGCGACAAGAGCCGAACGGTACGCCTCCAAAGCACCGTCGGTATCTCCCAGACGAAATCGAGTGACGCCGAGGTTTGTCCAGGCGGGAGCCCATTCCGGTGCCAGAGTGGTCGCGATCTCGAGATGGCGGCGAGCCTCGTCGAGATCGCCGTTACGGATGCTCTCACCACCGAGGTTGGTGTGGAAGATTGCAGATGCTGCGAGGTCGTCGATCACCCTCTTGTGGGAATAGGGTTCTTCGGAAGTGGCGGAGAAGTCGAAGATATAGACCTTGCGGGGACCCCGAAAGGCTGCGACAACGTGGTGGTTCACAACGACGACACCGTCCGCCTTCTCAACACCTGGTGGGCGACGTACCGAGACAAGAAATGTCGGGTATCCGAGGCTGCGTGAGATAGCCACGAAGAGCGAGGTGAACGACATGCAGTTTCCCTCACGTTCCGCAAACGCATCGGCGGCCGTTAGGGTCCTCATGTTGTCGTAAGCGAAAGAGTAACTCGTGTGGAACAGAGCCTGTTGCAGCACGGTCAGCGGCAGGATCTCAGAATTCCGGGCGCAGGGTTGTATTTTTTCCTCGGCCCACGCGATCATTTCCGGCGTCGTCTCGAAGGGGTACACGACGTCGCGTGGGTCGAGCTGCCGCTCGATCACCGCTCGCTCCCACTCCTCATATCCGAAGAACTGGGGCTTGGGGCCGGCCCAGGCGTTCCATGCAACCGCGAGCACCACCAGCATCGAAGCGGCGCGAACAACGAAGCTCTTGCTCATACTTGCAGTTTACGCACACGGAAGTCAAAGGTTACGGGCGCCCCCTACTTGAAGGTGGCGTGTTGACGTCGAGCAGGCTACTTACTGGGGACGCTCGATCTCGAACGGCACCCGCGCATCGAACTCTTCGAATTCGATGATGAACTCCCATCTACCTGGCTGGATTCCGCCTTGAACCGGAAAAAAGAGTAGGCCCTGGCAGATCTTTCGTACATTCACATACACCGATTCGAGCGCAGTAACCGTGCCGGGCAGCGGCTGGAATCCGAGGTCGCATGTCCTGCGGCCGGCATGGGTGAAGTCGAGAGGATCCGAGGCCAGCGCGGCGCGCCGTGCCGAACTCTGGATTTCGGGGTAGGCATCGATGAAATCCGGATAGGTCGGCAGCGGGATCTTCCGGCCGTCCGGTGTCCTCACCGACACGCTGTCGCTGCGGACCTCGATGGCCTGCGAATCCGAGCTGGTGATGGCCACGTTGAGGATGATCCAGTCATCGCCCACACTCACATTGGCAAACTTGTAGTCCACCAGCACCTCCACCAGCGGGCTGCGATACCGGGTCATCGTCCTTCCCATCTGGTCGATCGTCTTGTCGGTGGCCGAACCACCGTTACTGGACGAGGCGGAGCTGCAGGCGGCGAGCAGGACCGCCAAAGTGAGCATCACCAGTGGTCCGAGAGCGTGCATTCTCTTCATGTTCATTTCCTCCTACCTGTTTCGTTGTGCAAACACCGTACCGGAGTTACCCCCGCAGATCCAACCTCTCGGGGTGTCGGCCCCGTCCCACTCGGGTGACGCTTGTCCCACAAAGTGGGCGGCCCGCTCATATCTCACACGTCATCCGCGCTGGGCTCTACTGTGCGTACGCCAGGAGATCTTTGGCAACGACCGCGTCGGGGTCATCCGGCGCGAGCTCGATGAATCGTCGCAGGTGGTCTGATGCCGGACCCTCCTGACCGGTGTTGAAAAGGGCCACCCCGAGCAGGTAGTGGGCACGGGCGTGGTCGGGTTCGACCTCCAGCACTCTCTCCAGCGCCTGCACCGCCTCGTTCGTCTGATCGTTGTTGTACAGCTCCACGGCGATCTGGTACAGCCCGGTGGCGGCCCACTGCGGGTCTGATGCGGCCAGACCGTCGAGGGCCTTGGCAGCCGTTTCCTGGTCACCCAGACGCAGCGCCGAGTCGTACGTGATGCGCAGCGCGTCGGCATGGTCCGGCTGCAACTCCAGCACCTCTTCGGCCCTTGCCAGCGCCTCGGAAAGGCTCCCCTCGGCGAAGAAGATCTTCGCCAGTGCCAGCCGGGCCTGGACCAGGTTGGGGTCGAGATCGGCGGCCTGCTGGAACTTGGAGATGGCGGTGGAAACGTCTCCCGAGTTGTACGCCTCCACACCCTCGTTGAAGATCAGCGAGGCCATCTCGCTGACGTCACCGAGCTCCCGCAGCGCCTGCGCCGCCTCCTCGGCCTTCACGTCATTTCCGGCCAGGCGGTAAGCGTCGAACCGGAGCTGCATCGCGCGGACATCCGTCGGGTCGATGGCCAGCGCCTTCTCCGCCTCGGCAGCAG
This sequence comes from Thermoanaerobaculales bacterium, assembly GCA_029938595.1. Taxonomy (GTDB): domain Bacteria; phylum Acidobacteriota; class Thermoanaerobaculia; order Thermoanaerobaculales; family Sulfomarinibacteraceae; genus Sulfomarinibacter. Next base: position 24,167 of record JAOZUP010000002.1, read on the forward strand.
CAGTCTCATAGTCACCCTGCCTGTGGGCCACTCCGGCCAGCGAGGTGTGTGCCGCCGCCAGCTCAGGGTTGATCGTCGCTGCATCGCTGTACTTCTTCGCGGCCAGCCCGAGGTCGCCCGCACGTTCCGCTTCAACCCCCTCGTTGTAAACGAGGATCGCGCGGCCGGAGCCGCTCAGCGCGGCCTTCTCGGCCGCCGCCTGCTCGTCCGACGTCGCCGGCAGGAGGACATACTCGACCACCTCGGTGCGGCCCGAAACCGGGTCAACCCGTGCGAGCAGGGTCTTGTAGCCCTCCTTCTTGAGCTCGACCACATAGGCCATGGCGGCGTTTGTGAATGACAACACGAACTTGCCCTTCGAGTTGGTCGTCTTCTCCAGCTTGAAACCGTCTACTGCCGGGCTGGTCGCGGTGACCTTCACTCCCTCGATCGGGTTGCCGGCCTGGTCTTCGACCTTGCCGGCTATCCGACCGCCGGCTTGTGCCGCGGCGTCGTTGGTGACCGTGACCAACGTGGCCACGCACAACATAAACACGATGCTCCAACTGGCTATCCTCATCGGACCCCCCTTGTATGTCGCGACGGCTCGCTCGGCCTCCCCCGGGGAGCAGCTGCGGCCTCTAATCCACCGCGCCGGCCCGGGGCCCGCCGCGGTGCGGCGTTCATGGTAGCAAAGAAGAGGACCGATGAAAAAACCCCGGCGCCGAGGCACCGGGGTCGATGATCGTCAGCGATCGAAGTTGATCAGAAGCGGAAGCCCACGGAAACCCGGAAGACGCGAGGAAGCTGGAAGTCACCCTCCCTCTCCGGTTCGCCGAATCTATCGTCCTTGTACCAGTTGACACCCTCGACGGGAGTCGTGGTGTAGGGATCGAAGTTCTCGACGCTACGGTCTTCCCGCCAACTGACGGTCCTGGTATTCACGCCAGTAACGCCATCCTCGTTGAAGACGTTGAGGACCTCTGGCTGGAGATAGATCTCGAAGTTCTTGCCGACGAAGAACGAGATATTGAGAGCGAGATCCGTTCGGTGAATGTTGTCGGTACGGTAGGTGTCGCGGGGCTCCCACTGGTAGCTCCCCCAGAGCGGCGGGGTAAGATAGCCTGGGTCCTCGAACCACCAATCGTAACCGCCACCCACGAGGACTTGGCTGTTGGCGCCATAGGGCGAGCCGGTCCAGTAGTTTTCGAGCCAGCTGGCGCCGATGTTCCACCTCGCGGTGGAGATGAAGTCCCACACCAACCAGGCACGCAGCTTGTGGCGCTGGTCGATCGAGAGGTCGCCATCAGCATATAAGCCCGGCGTGTTGTACTCGGGATAATTCAAAATACCCGAGGTGACCGGACCCGAGCCGCCGGTCTCGCCGTCGAAGTTGCCTTCGGAGCGCGACAAGGAATAGGTGGCGCCGACTTGCAGCCTGTCGCTGAAGCGGTACTGGATCGCGGTGTGGAGGCCGTTGTACTCGCGTTTGAGCAAGCTGTTCTCATTCACCACCAAGCTAAGGTCGAAATCCTCATCGATAATCACGCCGGGCGCCACCTCTTCATGAAAGTTGACGGTGCCGGTGCTGAGGTCGGTTTGGGTGGCGTAGAAGTCGTGGAACTCGCGGTGCACGAGGTCGGCACGGATCAGACCCTTGTTGCCGAGGCGCTTAGTGAAACCGACGGTGATCTCATCCGAGTAGGGCGACGCGAGGTTGTCGACTATGGTGTTGACGCCACTGATCCCGGGTGCGGCGTACCACAGATCGGTGTTGGAAAGACCGCCCACTGAGTCGAACCATTCGAAGACGATCTCCATCGCCTCGGGCGAGGTGTACATGCACAGCTCGGGATGATCGGGACCACAGACGTTGACGCCATCGGTGTTGATCAGCGGACCACCGTATGTGTAGCCGAAGTACGAGGGGTTACCGCCGCCACCGCTGTCGGCCACGCTGTTGGCGATCGCCGCCACGTAGCGGGCGGCGCTGGCGTTGAGAACCCAATTGCCGTCACCACCGATGTCCCACGACGCACCAAAGCGGGGGCTGATCCGGGAGTCTTCGGCGACAACGTTGCCGGCGCCGTCCTTGCCGTCGTTATCGTCGTACCGCAGACCCATGTTGAGGGTCCACTTGGGGCTGACGCGCCAGGTGTCGTTGACGTACACGGAGTTGGTCTTGAAGTCGGTCCCGTTGCTGGCGATGAAGATGGGCCAATAGTCCAGATCCGCACCGCCGGTGAACACCGGGTAGAAAATTCCGTCCGGTCCGTAGGTGGGATTGTTGTAGTTCCAGATGAAGAAGTTGGACGGCGACTGGTAGTTGTTGGACAAGCGGACGTCGGTGTAGGAGTCGATACCGAAGATAATGTCGTGCGTGCCGCTGGACCCACCGAGGAACCAGGAGGCCTTGGCCACCCAGTTCTCCATGCTGCGCTCCTCGTCGCCGCATGTGCCGCAGAACACGTCGCTGTTGGCCTGGGCGCCGGACCCCGGGAAGTAGATGACCGTACCGTTGATGCGGTCGCCCGCCTCGGCGGTGCCGCCCGAGTTGGCAAACGTGAATATACGCTCGGAGTACTGACCCTCGATGAACCAGCTCTCGCTCAGCACGCCGGTGTAGTTGATGGCCATCAGTTCTTGCGGCAACTGCCGTTCCGGCGACATGGCCCTGGGCTCGAGCGCTGTGAAGAAGTCGTATGGACCCTGGGCACGCTCAAGCTGCATGTATGATCCGATGATGCGGTGGCTGGTGTGGGGAGACCATGTCAGCTTGCCCTCATACCGCTGCTCCTCATCAGTGTAGGTGTATGGGGAGAGGTCGAACAGCTGGCGCGATGCTTCGGTGGCCGTGTCACGACCGGCGAGGAAGAACCACAGTTTATCTTTGAGGATGTAGCCGCCGAAGGTGGCCTCCCAGATCTGGTTGGTTTCGTCGACCTGCTCGGTGGTGAGAGGGGTCTCGCCGTTCCAGCTGTCGTTGGTCAGGCTCAGACGGAGGGATCCGGAGAACTGGTTGCCGCCCGACTTTGTGATCATGTTGACCACGCCGCCCGAGAAGCGGCCGTACTGGGCCGAGACGCCCGACGCCGAGGTGGTGGTCTCCTCAACCGAGTCCTCGATATAGAGGCTGTACGGCGTGTTGCGGACGTTGTCGTTGATAACCACGCCGTTGACCAGGAACAGGTTCTCGAACGACTGAGCGCCTGAGATGGAGATGTTGCCGCTGGGACCGGTGCTGTAGGCTCCCGGTGTCAGCAGAACCGCTTGCCCCATGGTCCGGGCGATCGGGAGCGCATTCATGAGCTCCCCCTGGATGGTGACGTTCGACTGGGTACCGACGCTGACAGTCTCGTAGTTCCCGGTCACCACGATCTCTTCGCGGACCGCTTCGACATTCATCACGACGTCGATGCTCTTGGTCTGGGCGACCGACACCACGACCGGGATCTCGAGGGTCGTGAACCCTTCGAGTGTATAGGTGAAGGTGTAATCACCAGGGGGCAGGAAACGGAAGATGTACTCACCGGCTTCACCGGTGACCGCAACCTTCTGGCCCTGCATCGCCGGCGAGTCGGCGGCGATCGTGACCCCGGGCATGGCCCCATCCTGATGGGTCACCCGGCCCGTGACGGTACCGGTCGGATTCTGCGCCAGGAGCGGTGCCGCAATGAGCACGCAACCCAGCAACACGATAAAGACAAAAACACGATTTCGCATCATTACCTCCTACGTAAACTCCTCGAATTAATGGTCGAAACCCCATTGGACACACATCAGAAGCTCTTTTCGGTCCTCCTTCCTCGAGCGGCGGAAACCGCCCCGAGCTCTGAGTTCAGAAAGGTTGACGATTCATACATACGTTACCCGAAAGAGAAAAGCACAGATCATGCCAATAACTAAGTCTTTTGATGCCCTCATTAAGCTTCATCCAATCCACCTCGGGTATCCGGATTTCCGACAACACATCCAAAAAACCGGATGCCGCCTCGGCGGACGTCAGTTGGTTGAGACGCACATCCATGGAATTATCCATCACGCGACACCGCCCGATGGATCGTGTTGTACGACGTCTGTCGAGTCAGCCGGTCCATCACACCGACCACGATCCGGTAGCTCCCGGACCTCATGAGCAACGGCAACTCGATCACATAACGTTCGCCGCGGCGCCGTTCGAGATCGTCACGCGCGACCCGTATCTCGTGCTCGCGACGCTGTAGGTCGGACTGCCGGCCCTTTTCGTCGCGAACCGCCACGAAGACCACCACGCGCCCCACGTACTCCTCACCCTCGGGTACGAGGGCGATCGACTCGAGCGGAAATCCGATTTCGATCGGCAGGATCCAACGTTCGTCCGCGGCTGGCGCGGCAGGGGTGGTCTCCACCGAAACCGCCATAGGATTGTCGTCTATGTCAAAGGTGAGCCCCGAAAACACCCGGTCCTGGACCTTGCTTTCAAGCGACTTCTCGACGAAGCTCCGACGATAATTCACCTCGTAGTCGGGGTGACCGGGCAGCCGGACTTCCAGTCGGTGAACCCTGTCCGTCCCACTGCCGCTGATCGTGTAGCCCAGAGAGTAGTAGCTGAAAAGGTCCTGCCTGAAAAGATTCAAACCGGCAGTGACATCGTTGACACCGAGGATCGCTCGCCCGCCGGTCTTTTCAGCGATGTACTGCAGAGGCTCTTGCTGGTTGATCACATAGAGGCCCACCGTGATCGGATCGATGGCCCCGGCATACTCGGCCGAAACGCCACTGCCGGTTCCCCCCAGACCGCTGGCATCAATGGTGTAAAAAGTGACGCCCTGGGAGTTGGCGGCCGAGGCCAGATTCTGGAAATGCCGCCGACGGTTGAGGCGCGCCTCCATCGCCAGCGTTGACCGATTCTGGAAGACGGAGCCGAACTGGTACAGCAGGTCTTTCGCCGGCACCATCGGCAAGCCGCTCGAGACGTGGATGAGGTACTTTCGCCCGGGCAGGCCCGAGAGCGTCACGGCCACCTCGCGGACCGCATTGATCGCGAAATCGAGCTCGTTGGCGATCACATCCGCATAGGAACGGATGCGGCCCTCGAGCTCGATCCGGTCTTGCTCATTCCCCCTCGTGCCCTGCTGCTGCAGCGACGCAAACTCGTTAAGAATCTTCTTTCGTTCGGTGTCCTGCACGGGGCGGGAAGCGGTCATCGTGCGGACCTCACGCAGGGCGTCTCCGATCTTCCTGGGATCGCCGGTGAACGGTTGCAGCACCTTCGTTGACCGCTGGTAGCTGACGACCATCACGTTGACGTGGGGATACATGACCTCCCTGAGGAAACTTCGCATTTGGCCCAGGACTCGGTTGCGGTCCATGGGACGCAAGTTTTCGTTGTCGATGAAGAGCACGATGTAAACCGGCTTGATCTCCGCTCTCACACTCCCTCCCTGCTCAGTAGCGGGAACTTCATCCCCTGAGGGCGGGTTTGGACTCGACTCATCCGCCGGCGCTTGGACAATCCTGGAGATCACCTCTTCGGTGTAGAGTGCGAAGTGGCTGAGGTTCCGTTCCGCGCCATCCTGGGACACCAGGAAATCGCCCACATCGAGATCGGTCACCGCACGCCCGCCCTTGTCGGTGACAAAGACATCGATGTTGACAACCGTCAACTCGACCTCGTCAACGAAGGCAAGACCACCCACTACCTCGGGCCGGTCGTCCGATGTCGGTGGTGCCGAAGCCCAGGTGCCGGTCGGCGCAAACACCGTCATCAACAACATCAGTCCAAGAACTGGTCGCTTCAAAAACTCTCCACACGGGAAACCGCGGTTGCACCAGCAAACACGACGCACGGACCGTGCAAAGGGATCAGTCTAATGCGATGTCGTCTCAATAACTCCATCCTCATATTATGATAAGCAATATTCATGCCTTGTACAGCTCTGCATTGCGACAGAAACAGAAAAAATGCGACGGAGATTCGACAAGCACCCGATCTTCTCTTAGTTACTGCTAGGAATGAAGTTGTCGGTATTGGTCTGAGAAATAGCTCATTGGCGATCTCAGAATCCGACCTCTGGTGCGATCACACATCAAACCTCCATCCGAAATACCGAATATCTCGCCGGTGAGTTATCCGGTGAATCGTACGCCATCGCTGTTCGCCACCCTCGCCAAAACCCGGTGAGAGGTGCGGGCTAGAGGCCCGATCACACGTCCCGCCCCCGTGTTAGGCTGACTTCGATCGAAAGGAATCTCCAACACTCCATGTGCACATCCAGACTCCTGATCGTCTGCCTCGTCTCGACAATTCTGGTTCTCTTCTCTGCGGCCGCAGCGCCGACGGAAACGCTGGCTATCGTTGGCCCCACGGTCATCGATGTGAGCAACTTCGGATATGGCGCCGCCGACATCGAAGACGCCGTGGTGGTGATCGAAGGGGACCTCATCGTTGCCGTCGGCCCGCGCTCAGACGTCGAGATCCCCCCCGGTTCCGTGGTCCTCGACGGTCGCGGAAAATTCATCGTCCCCGGGCTCACGGACGGCTTTGCCGCCCTGAACAACCAGGCCTACGCCGATGCCTATCTCGAGTGCGGTGTGACATCAATCATTGCGGTCTCGGGTGGCAGGCGCGGCCCGCTGGCCGATGATTTGCGCCCGAGCCCCGTCGTCCACCGACTGGAATCCGTGGGCGATGAACCGGGCAGTGTTGAAGAGCATCTTGCCGCTCTCGAAAGCCTGGCGGCCGACGGCGTGGACATTGCGCTGTTGATGTATCAGCTGACGCCGGAACAGCTCGAGATTCTCATCCGCAGAGCCCACGAGTTGGGCATGGGGACGATCGGCGAGTTGGGCCGCACCTCGTACGCAGAGGGTGTGGTCACCGATCTCGACGCCGTGGTTCACACGACCCGATACTCCCTCGATCTTGCGCCCAAGGCCATGGGCCGAGCCGTCGCCGAGAAACCGTTCAGCAACGATCTCGACAGCCCAAAATGGCGCTATTATCAATGGCTGAGCGACCTGTCGCCCCACGATGAACGGCTCGCGGCCTACGCCAATACCCTCGCCGCCGGCAAAGCGTTCCTGATGCCAACCTTCAGCCTGCTCCACCTCGATCGGCCATGGGCTGGCAACCCGTGGAAGGACTCCGTGGCCCGTCTCCTTGATCCCGCGGACATCGACGCGCCCGCAAACGCCGCCACCGGCCGCCACAGCTATGATGCGGCCCACCAGGTAGCCTATTCTGCCGTGGCGAGGGCACAATTCCTTGTCGAGGAGGCCTACCATCGTGCCGGCGCCGGCTATCTGGCGGGCAGCGGCACCGACGTCTGGGGCACGATGCCCGGGATTTCGCTTCACTCGGAGCTCGAGAGTCTCGTTCGTTTGGGTTTGACGCCTCGCGGCGCCCTGGCCGCCGCCACCTCCAATTTCGTGGCCGCTTTCCCCAACTGGGGCCGGCGGGGTGAAGTCAGGGCCGGATGGGCGGCGGATGTGCTGGTGCTCACCGAGGATCCCCGCGAAGATATCCGCAACCTGCGTGCGATCGAGGCCGTCGTGTTGGCCGGCCACGTGGTTGAGCGCGCGGGCTCGAGGGAGAACGGCCGTGATCCGTGCGGGAGTCTCCGATCTCATCTCCTGGCGGGAGGATCGTCCTGAAATGGACGAGGTCTTTGCCGAAGTTATCCCAGGAGTGGTTGGACCGCTTCGTGCGCGACGGTGAAGAACCGCCGGTCCTCGAACCCCACGGAGACTGACATGTGTGACATCGACCGAAGAGACTTCGTCAAGCTGGGCACCGCCGGCGCCGCCGGTTTGGGCCTTGCCGGAGCCGTGAGGCCCTCCACGGCCGCTTCGCTCAAGAACGACCGGATGGTTTTCTTCCAGGGTGACGGCCTCAACCTGAGTCCCCAGGAGTACGCCGGCATCCTGACCGAGATCACCGCCGGCGGGAAGGTCGAGCCGGATTACTACTCCAATGGCGGTGTCGTCGAGGAACTCGAGGGGCGAATGGCCGAGATTCTCGGCAAAGAGAAGGCCGTGTTTCTGCCCACCGGAACGCTTGCGAACCACCTCGCCGTGCGGCTCCTGTGTGAAGACCGCGGCGATCGGAGGGTCGTGACCCAAGCCGAGAGCCACCTTGCCAATGATGCCGGTGACGACTGTGAGACGCTCGCGGGTCTGCGCATGGTGGCGGTGGCCCCCGGTGAAACCGGCTTTACCCTCGAACAGGTGAAGGCAGAGCATGCCCGGGCAGAAGCCAGCCGGGTGAAGGTCGGCATCGGGGCGATCTCCGTCGAATCTCCGGTGCGCCGGAAGCTCGGCGGCGTTTTCGATTTTGGGGAGCTGAGCCGCATCTCGGCCTGGGCTCGATCCGAGGGCATCGGCCTCCATCTGGATGGGGCCCGGCTTTTCATGGCTGCAGCCTATACGGGCATCCCAGTCGACCGTTGGGCGGAGCATTTCGACACCGTCTATGTCTCGCTCTGGAAATACCTCAACGCCGGATCGGGGGCCATTCTTGCCGGATCCTCGGATCTGCTCGACGGACTGTTTCACAGCCGCCGCATGTACGGAGGCAGCCTGGTTCGTGGTTGGGTCTACGCTGCGGTTGCCCTGTACTACCTCGATGGTTTCGAGCATCGTTTCCAGCGGGGAGTTACGGTCAGCGAAGAGCTCTTTTCCAATCTCGAGGACGACCCAAACCTCGGAATTCGTCGCATCCCGCAGGGCTCCAATGTGTTCATCCTCGAGGTGAAGGGGACCGATCCCGCCACCTTCCGCGATCGCATGATGTCCAACGGCATCTCGTTGCGTGAACCGAGAGATGACGGCTCGCTGGTCATTCAGGTCAATGAGACCTGGGCCTCCGCTACCGCCGAAGAGCTCGGCCGGCGGATGGAAGCGGCGCTGACCGCTCGCTGACATCGCGACGAAACCCGGTGAGATATTGCGGGCTAGTTCCCATCCAGGAACGCGTAACTAATTGAAAACAAACAAGAAAAAGCGCATTCTGGGGTTCACTTTTTCGAGCCCCTGTTGTAGAATCTGTGGTGCTAACACACTGACCTGTAACAGGTTAGAGAATGCGAGGGCCACAGAATGCGCCAAAAACATCGAATTCAGCGGGCACTGACCGAGGCCTGGCTCGACCTGCCCTATGCCAAAGAGCTTGAGGTGATCGACGATCTCCTCACCTCACAGCCTACGATTGGTGAGCTCGCAGCACAAGACCTGATTGGCGGAGATCCCGAGACGGGTCGTCCCGGGATGACCGGCGAAGAGGCTATTCGCGCCCTCGTGCTGAAGCAGGCCAACCAGTGGTCATACTCTGAGCTGTGGTTTCAGCTTCACGACTCGCAGACGAGCAGAGCGTTCATGGGCTATGGAATCAGTGACCGAGTCCCCTCGCGATCGGCGTTGGCAGAGAACATCAAAAAGCTCAGAGCCGAGACGCTGGAGTCGATTTCGCGGGTGGTCCTCGACATGGCGGAAAAGGCTGGGGTGGAGAAGGGGCGCAAGGTCCGGATCGATACGACGGCCGTGGAGAGCAACATCCATCATCCATTCGAGTCCGACCAGCTGTGGGACGTCGTTCGAGTGCTGACTCGATCGATGAAGCAGGCAAAGGAGTTGACCGCCGACGAGTTGACGATCACGTTCGCCGATCGCACCCGCCGAGCCAAGCGGCGTTATCGGGGCGCTTGGAATGCGAAGACCAAGGCCAAGCGAAGGGAGCAGTATCGGGATCTGCTCAAGGTCGCCAGAGAGGTGATGGGGGCTGCTCGGCGTGTCGCGATACTGCTTGAAGACTTCAGTCCCAAGACCGCCGGCGCCTCGGCCAAGGCCGCCCGCATTCGGGGTGAGATCCTCCGGGTCTTGGCTCTCGCCGACACCTTGTGCGATACAACACAGCGTAGGGTGATCAATGATGAGCTCGTTGCTTCCACGGAGAAGGTGATCTCCATTTTTGAAGACCACACCGACGTCATCAGGAAGGACCGCAGAGAAACCATCTACGGCCACAAGATCTGCCTGACCGGCGGAGCCTCGTCTCTGATCCTCGACTGCAGGGTCCTCGAGGGAAACCCCGCCGACTCCTCTCTTGCCGTGGATGCCGTCAGGCGGCAAGAAGAGGTCTACGGTCGGCTTCCTCGACAGGTCGCATTAGACGGCGGTTTTGCTTCGAAGATCAACCTCGCTGAAATCAAGGGTCTCGGCGTACAGGATGTGGCGTTCTCCAAAAGGCGTGGCCTCGAAATCTCAGACATGACGAAGAGCACCTGGGTATATCGCCGCCTCCGTGACTTCCGCGCCGGCATCGAAGGCTGCATCTCGTTCCTCAAACGCTGCTTTGGATTGGACCGGTGTTCCTGGCGTTCGTTTGCCTCATTCAAAGCCTACGTGCAGGCTTCGGTGCTCAGCTTCAACTTGCTCGTCCTCGCCCGACATCTCCTCACGTAACACGAGCCTCCACCCCGGAATTTTCCGCCAAGCCTTCGGGGAGGGTCTGCTTTGCCGTGCCGCAACGAGGTCTCGCCCGGCCAATCGGCCGGTCTGGAGGAAGATCTCGCTCGCCATCTGGGTACCTCACCTCACATCTACGCCAGGGACCTGGATTTGAAGGGCTACGTCTCGGGGGTTTCCGGATGGGAACGGGCTAGTAAAAAAAATCCAGCCACCGATGTGACGAGCCTATCGGTCAGTCGTAGCTCATGCGGATCTTCTCGTCAGTGAGGGTTTCCTGGAGCCTGCTCTGCCACTCGGACCCACTCCACGTCCCGAGAGCCTGATGGGTCTCGTAGTAGTTCTGCGGGATCGGGTGGGTTCCGAGCACCACCTCCATCCCGTACCTGGTTTCGATGAACCTGCGAAAGTCCTCGATGTAGGGACAGGGCGGGTAACCCACCAGGAGGCCCGTAGCGAGGTGCACCACCACAGCCCCGTTTTTCTTCATCTCCGCCGGCGCGTACTCCACGTTGCCGCCCGGGCAGC
>JAOZUP010000479.1 GCA_029938595.1 Thermoanaerobaculales bacterium
AGTCACCACGCGGAGGAAAGCCCCGTGTCGTTGTGGGTAGTTCTCGATCTTGCCGATGGCTCGGCGGTGGTGCGTGACACGACGGTGAGCGGAGACACCATAAGGGTCTCCGTCGGCCGGCGGTGAGGTGACGTCGACTCGCTGTATTTTCGCCTCCGATCTGCATGGGCGCGGTGATCGATATCGGAAGTTGTTTGCGGCGATCGAGGTGGAGCGTCCGCAGGCCGTATTTCTTGGCGGCGACCTCTTGCCGCATCATTGGGGATCTCAGCTGGCCGCCGGAGACTTCATCGCCGATGTCCTCGAGCCCGGTTTCCGGAGGGTCCGCGAGCGTTCGGGGGACGACCCCGTCCGGATCTTTCTCATCCTCGGCAACGATGACGACCGGACGAGCGAAAGGGCCTTCCTCGACGGTGACCGCGCCGGGCTGTGGACCTATGTGCACGAGCTCTGGGTTTCCCTCGGCACCCATCCGGTCCTCGGCTACGCATGCGTTCCACCGACGCCCTTCCTGCTCAAGGACTGGGAGCGCTACGATGTTTCCCGCTTCACCGATCCAGGCTGTGTTTCGCCGGAGGTGGGCCAGCGTACGGTGCCGGTCGATCCAGACACCATCCGATTCGGGACCATTGCCGGCGACCTGGACCGACTGGCCGGGGACCGCGATCTCGAGGATGCGGTGCTGCTCTTCCACTCGCCGCCCTACAAGACCACCCTCGATCGTGCCGGCCTGGATGGACAGTCGGTGGATCACGCGCCCCTAGACGTACACGTCGGCAGCATCGCGATCCAACGCTTCATCGAGGAGCGCCAACCCCTACTCACCCTGCACGGTCACATCCACGAGGCGCCCCGGCTGACCGGCGCCTGGCGCGAACGCATCGGTCGCACGCACTGTTTCACTGCGGCCCACGATGGGCCCGAGCTGGCGCTCGTCCGATTCGATCTCAACGATCTTGAAAGCGCCACGCGAGAGCTGCTCTAACGCTTTCCGGCCACCCACTCCCGGGTTGGGGTGCAGGGTTCAGGGTGCAGTGAGCCGCGAAGCGGCGATAGATAATTGGCCTGGGGCGTGAGCCCACATAAATAGGGCAGAACGGAATCCGTCAAGCCGCGAAGCGGCGACAGATAATTAGCCTGGGGCGTGAGCCCCAGGAACACAGCACGAAAAAAATCCCCAAGCCGCGAAGCGGCGACAGACGACGGGAAGATGGTGGCTGCGGCTGACCCCGCAGCCGCAGTCTGTCGCCCCTTCAGGGCTTGACGGATTTTGTGGTTCGAATCCTGGGGCTCACGCCCCAGGCTATGAGTCTGTCGCGCCTTCGGCGCTCGACCGCAGGCCCAGTCCTTGAACCCTGAACCCTGTGCCCTTTTCCTGCTGCGGAATGGGCCCTTTTGTAACGTTGTTGCGCAAATGTGACCATAATCACGCAAACGAGAAAATGTCTGGGTGGAGACGAGCGGGTGGACTTGGAGGCAGGCAATGCGAGATAGCGGGCGATATCGAATAGGTCCCAATAGGAAATCGTGGCTCGCGGTGCGTGTCCTGGCCGCGGTTTTGGTGATGCTGACTTTGAGCTTGCCGGCTGCGGCGGGCTCCGGGCGAGTCAAGAAGCGTGACAGCGCCATCGACTTCACCACCGACCTTGACAAGGGTCTCGTGCAGGCGCAAGCCGACGACAAGCCGGTCTATCTCGCCTTTGGCGCCGTGTGGTGCCCGGTGTGCCGGCGTCTCGAGGAGGTCACCCTCCTCGAGCCTCCGATGCAGGGCCTCGCAAATGACTTCATCTGGGTCTTTATCGACATCGACCGCAAGATAAGCCTCGCCCGCGAATGGGGTGTGGAGGTGACACCAACCATTTTTCTCCTCGATCCGGCGGGCAACACCCGGCGCAAGATCGTGGGTGGCGCCTCGGCCGAGGAGTTGTCGGCCACGCTGAGCGATTTCATCGCCGATCTCGGCACCGAGGCGACAACCGGCGAAATCGACGAGACCGAGGTCTTTCAATACACTCAACTGACGGCCAAACCGGATGGATTTCGCGGCAAATCGGTCTGTTTCTCGCATGTGGGTTACGGCCCGCTGAGCGTTCGCAGTCAGTCGGCATTTCAGTCCCTTCGGCTGGGAATCCTGCCGCGGACGCCCTCGACCCTCGGCCAGGGTCAGTACCAGGTTCGCCTGGGCGCTACGTGGGCCAATACCTGGAATGTCGACGGCGGCAGCTTCGACCCCGAGAATGGTGAATTGGGACCGTATATGCTCGACTTCGAGAGCCTTGACGCCAACATCAGCTACGCTTACGGTCTCAGCGACATCTTTCAAATCGAGGCGGAGTACGAGCAAAGATGGCGCTTCGGTGGGGGAATGGACGGCTTCATCGAGAGCTTCCACGACCTCTTCGGCCTCGGCCAGGGCGGGCGCGACGAGTGGCCACGGAACCAGACCAACATCTTCGTCGACCCTCAGAACGGCGATCCGCCGGTGTACCTGCCGGTAGGTGAGGTGAGCGGCACCTTTGCCCGAAACCTCCTTGTCACCCTGCAGCACAACGTGACCTGCGGCACCGCCAAATGGCCGGCTCTGTCCTGGGCGGCAACCGGACGATATTCCGTGGGTGATCCCGGCGATGTCGAGGGCAGCAAGTTCGATGTCGCGTTGTCGGCGGCCGCCTCCCGGCGCTTCGGCAAGTTTTACGTCTACCTCACCCTCGGGTTTGCCTGGTACGGCAGTGATACCGCCTTCGGCCTCGAGCTCGAGACGACTCAGGCGACGGTCCTCGTCTCCGGCGAGTGGCGCTTCAAACCGCGGATGTCGTTCGTTCTCCAGTATCTCGGCTCCCAAGGTGTGGCCAAGGACCTCGGAGTGTTCTCCGACACCTCCAACGAGATCGTTCTCGGCTGGAAGTGGGAGGTTCGGGAGGCGGGAGTTCTGGAAATCGGTCTGTTGGAGAACATCGTGTCCTTTGACAACAGCCCGGACTTTGGAGTGCACGCGGCCTTCACGCAGAGGTTCTAGCCCGCTTATCTCACCGGGTTTCGTAGCGAGGGCGGCGAAGCGCAAGTATCCGCTGGGTTTGTTGTGAATGGGGCGACGCAG
>JAOZUP010000003.1:0-28939 GCA_029938595.1 Thermoanaerobaculales bacterium
GAAATAACTCGCGGTTTGTCCGGCAAGATCCACCTGGGCCCGAAGCTCACCCCAGCGTTCCCCGTAGATCTCGGAAAACCGCTGGTCGAGACGCCGCATTTCGTTGAGAAACTCGGTTTCGGAGACAGCGCGATCTCCTACACGAACCGCTGCGCCGCCGCCGCCGCCGGATCCGCCGGTACGGCCCGCACCCCAGTCAACGAAAACCAGCAGTACAAACACCGCTACCACACCCCAGAGAATGAACTTGAGGTGACGCAGGTTGTCTCGCAGCCACTTGAGAGCCATCGGAAATCCTCCACCTGTCCCCGGATTCGGGACAAGGAAGTGTAGCGGAGTGCAAAGGCCCGCGCAAGGCACCAGTACGGACCGCCAAGCTCATGAGACCCCGAGAAAGCGCCGGATGGCGGTGAATTGCAACCGCGAATCCTTTTCGTCTTGCAATCAGGGGTTCACCACGAATTTCGAAGGATTGAAAACGAACGCCGAGGGGCCGGATTATGAGCTCCGAGACGTACGCTTGCCGCTTGAATTGGCGCATGTTACGGTGGTTAATTGGGAGGTAGGGCAAAGGTGGCACGGGGCTTGGAACTCGACTGGGTTGTGATTCGTGTGCAACCGATCAGAAAAGTGTTGCTTGTAGCGGTCGTCGGACTGGTTGCTGCGACCCTGGTTTTTTTTGCGTACAAGAGCCTCAACCTCTCTCCGGAGGCACGAGCGCGGCGTGCTGTAGATCGTGCCACCGCCGCTCAGGGTCATGCGGATTCTCAGCCTCTCCCAGCGCGATGGCGGGGTGAGTTGGAGGGAGCCGGTGACCAACTCAATACGGCTCGCGCCGAGTACGCAGAGCAGAATTGGAAAAATGCCGAGTCGGAGGCGGACAGCGCCCGCAGGCGTTTCGAGGCGTTGGCGGGAGCCGGAGATCAAGAATTGGTCGGCGTCGGCCAGTTTTTCAGCCTTGAGGGTCGCGTTGAACTGCAACGGGCCGGCCAAACGGTGTGGGAGAGTGCACACCAGCAGCTCCCGGTTTTTAATGGCGATTTTGTACGTACCGGCCGGGACGGCAACGCAGAGATTCTCTTCGCCGATGGCAGCCTCTACCGCATCTCACCGAACTCGCTGCTCGAGATTCACCACCAGGTATCGGAGGAAGGTTCGGGCACTGTCAAGATGGTCGTCGGACGAATCAACGTCTACACATCGGGGGCGCCGTCAACGGTAACCACGGACGCCGTGGAGACTGAAATCAAGCGAGACAGCAGAGTGGCGGTAGATGTCGCGGCTGACAACAAAGAAACGACAATATCGGCCTTCCAAGGTTCGGCGCGGGTCCGCAACGCGCGCGGTGATGAGGTGGTGATCAACGAGCGCGAAGCGATCGCAGCTTCAGCCGGTGGCTCGATTTCCGAAAAGCGAAAAATACCGGATCCGCCGTTCCCCGTGGAGCCCCAGAACAACGCCGGCTTTGACGTCGGCCAAAAGGGGGTCATCGAGCTCGTCTGGCGCGGTCGGCCCGCCGGCGGTGTCGTTCATCTCCAAGTCAGCCGCTCCAAGATATTCGACGAAACGCAACTCGATGTCGATGCCAAGCGCCTGGCCCGAGACAGGGCCCGCCTGCGATTGGTAGCACCCGGAACCTATTTCTGGAGGGTGGCCGCCCTCGCCGACAGCATAACGCCGTCAGAGTGGAGCGCCGTGCGACGCTTCCGGGTTTTCTCTTCCTCGGCCGATCCTTTGCTGAAGGACACAACCCCGCCCAAGCTGGTTGTCTATCCTCCACAACAACTCGGCCACATGTTCATTTTCGAGGGAGCTACCGAGCCGAGCGCCATCCTTACCATCAACGGTGAAAAGGTTGAACTCGATGCTGATGGGCAATTCCGCAAGACCGTAGAGATATTTAAAGAGGGTTGGAACGACATCGTCGTCAAAGCTGTGGACCCCTCCGGCAACCCTTCGGAACGTCGCGAACGAGTGTTCGTGGAGGTTTATTAATGCACCTGTCCAGCCTGCTCGGGCTGTTTTCCTCCGATCTTGCGATCGATCTAGGCACCGCCAATACCCTGGTCTACGTGCGGGGTCGCGGCATAGCGGTGGTCGAACCCTCGATCGTCGCGGTCAACAAAATTACCAATCGCGTCGAGGCCGTGGGCGCCAAGGCGAAAGAAATGCTCGGAAAAACGCCGAGCAATATTCAGGCCATCAGACCGATGAAGGACGGCGTGATCGCGGATTTCGAGGTCACCGAGAAGATGCTCGAGCACTTCATCAGAAAGGCGCATGGCCGATCGTTTCTGGTCCGTCCGCGGATTATCATCTCGGTGCCGTCAGAGATCACACAGGTAGAAAAGCGGGCGGTGAAAGATACCGCGCTGAAGGCCGGTGCCAGCGAGGTCTACCTCATCGAGCAAGCGACTGCGGCGGCCATCGGTGCCGGGCTGCCGATCACCGAGCCGTCCGGAAACATGATTGTCGACATCGGCGGCGGCACAACGGACGTCGCGGTGATCTCGCTTGCCGGGGTGGTCTATTCGAGATCGGTTCGGGTCGCCGGAAACGAAATGGATGAGGCGATCATTCTCTATATCAAAAAGAAGTACAATCTCCTGCTCGGCGAACGCACCGCCGAGAACATCAAGATCGAGATTGGATCCGCCTATCCACTCGACGAACCACTGAACATGGAGGTCAAGGGCCGTGACCTCGTGGAGGGCGTGCCGAAAAACCTGAACATCACCGATGAAGAAATTCGCGAGGCGTTGACGGAGATCATCTCGACCATCGTCGACACGGTGAGAAACGCTCTCGAACAGACTCCGCCTGAGCTCTCGGCCGATATCATCGACAAGGGCATCATTCTCGCCGGTGGCGGATCTCTGCTCAAAAACCTCGACAAGCGACTGCGCGAGGAGACCGGGCTCCCGGTGGCGCATTGCGAGGAACCTGGATCAGCGGTCGTGCGCGGCACCGGTATGATGTTGACCAACATCGATCTTCTGCGAAAAATTGCCATCGCTTGAGTGGCATATCTGGCAGGTTTCGCGACCACCGACCACCGAGTTATGATGGCGTGATGACCTATGTAGTCCGCATTTCTCGCCGCGTCGCGCAACAAGGTGGTGAGAAGTGTGGGCTCGCGAGTTTGTTTCACGAAGAACCACTCCCGGGGTAAAGGCATGGCGGTGATGAGGGCTTTGTTCTTTCGTACCGCCCTCTTGTGGGGCCTCCTTGAGATCCTCGCTGCCTGGCAGGTACGTACATCGGACGGCCCCGTCCTTCTGACCTGGTTTCGAGCCGCCACCCATCCCGTCGTTGCAACCTCAGATTGGGTTGGGAATCTGGCTGTGGATTTGGGCCTCGGCATTCACGATTTGCAGCAGGTGATCACCGACAATCGGCGGCTGCGGTTGGAGCTGGAGGAAATTCGCGCTCGCAAGCTTCTTCTCGAGGAGGACCTGCAGGCCCTGCGTGAAGCCAGCCGTCTGGCTGGGCCGACCTCTGAGTTCGAGGCTGGGGCGCGGATTGCCCGCTGCACGTTCCGCGATCTTGCCGCCGGCACCATGGAGGTTCGGACCGCAGACAGGGTCACGATCCCTCATGACGCGCCGGTGGTGACTTCTGGTGGATTGGTTGGGCGAGTGGTCCGTTCGGAGGGGCACCGCCATTGGCTTCAGATGGTCACCCATGTCGCGGCAGCGGCCGCCGTCCAAGCGACCGATGGAAGCCTCAACGGGCTTGTCCTGGGAACGGGAACCGACGCGTTGGCCGTGGCCTATGTTCCGCGACAGGGGCACCTCGAGCGCGGGATGGTACTCGTTACGAGCGGTGGCGACGGCATCTTCCCACCCGGCATTCCAGTGGTCCAAGTGGTCGGCGTGCGCGAAACTGAAGATCCGTTCCTCGAGGTGAGCGCTGTTCCAACCGTGAATCTACAAACCGTACGTGTGGTCCTTATTCTCCCGGCTTGGTCGGCCGGTAGCGGCGGTTAAGGACAATGAAATATTTCGGTCTTGCCCTGCTGACGCTCTTCGTCCAGCGACTGTTGGGCATGCCGGGCCTCCCGCCATGGTCGGCGGAGATTCTGCTTCCGATGGTGTTGATCGTGGCGATGTCGCTGAAGGGTCATGAGCGACACTGGCCGTACGAGGCGCTGCTTCTGGGTCTCGGTTGGGACGCGGTACTGGAACCCGTGGTGGGGCCGGGCGGCATCGCATGGAGCGCTGCGGCTTTGTGTCTCTTTGCTGTGGCCCGATTGGTGGCTGACCGGTCGCCAATATCCTGGGCAGGATTCGGTGCGATCGGCGCTGCCGTATTTCTTGTCGTACGGTACTTGGCCATGCTTCCCCTGGGTCTTGGAATTTCGTGGAATCTGCTCTCGATGATTCGTACGGTTTTGTTCACAGCCCTGTGGTGTGGCGCCATCGGGACCCTCTCCACTCTCGATCTTCCGAAACGCTGGCGCGCCTATCGCGTTCGAAAGCTCAGGTGACCGCGATGGAGCTTCGCGAGGACCTGAGGCCGTTTCGCCGTCGCACCGTTGTGCTCTTCGTCTTCGTGTTTGCAGCCCTTGGACTTCTCCATCTGCGCCTCGCTGACCTCCAGGTAGTTGACGGTGTCGAATGGAGGAATCTAGCCAAGAACAACCGATTGCGGCGGTTGCCGTTGCCCGGTCCTCGCGGTTGGATCTACGATCGCCGCGGCAGGGTGCTGGCGGAAAACATCCCGACATGGGAGGTGCTCCTGTTTCCGAACGAAGCTGACGAGGTCGATGCAACCGGAGTCTTTCTGGCTCGAATCGGTGTCAGTGATATCAGCACATTTCATCAGCGCCTGGCCGAGCGCCGCATCGGCCGTATGGCCCCGCTGGTGGTCGGTGAAAGCCTGAGCTGGGACCAGGTTGCGACGGTGCGCTCTCACCAGAGCGATTATCCTGAGCTGGCAGTAGTCAACCGCTTTCGCCGGCACTACCAGTACGGCGAGCTAACGGCGCATGTGGTGGGTCATCTCCGCCCGGTCTCGAAATCTGAGGTCGGCGCCGATCCGCACCTCGAGCCGGATGCCATGATCGGTGCGACCGGGATCGAAGCGGCGGAAAATGACTTTATCGCCGGGACCTCCGGCGAGCGGTGGGTCATGGCATCGGCAGTCGGACGGCAACTCGGCGTGGTCAGCGAATCCGAGCCAACACCTGGTAACGATCTCGGGTTGACGCTCGACATCGAGCTCCAACGTGTGGCGGCCGAAGCCTTTGGGGACAGGGCCGGAGCGGTGGTCGCTCTCGATCCACGGAGCGGGGCCGTGCGGGTGCTCTATTCGGCGCCGAGTTTTCCCCCGGGGGTTTTTGGCGGCCGGCTCAGCCGCTCCGACTGGAAAGGGTTGCTGGAGAATCCCGCTCATCCGCTGCAAAACCGCTGTCTGCAGGGCATGTATCCCCCCGGCTCAACGATCAAACCATTTCTTGCCCTGGCTGGCCTCGAGGAGGGGTTGATCGATCCCGAAGAGACCGTTTTCTGCAACGGTTCGGTAGTGTTGCACAGACACCGCTTCCGCTGTTGGCGGCGCGGCGGCCACGGATTCGTCAACCTCGAACGGGCCCTCACCGAGTCCTGCGATGTCTATTTCTACCTCCTCGGGCAACGTCTCGGTATCGAGGAAATGGCTTCATGGCTGAATCGTTTTGGGTTCGGAGAGCGTACGGGCCTTGATCCCGCATTCGAGGCCAAGGGACTGATCGGAACACCAGAGTGGAGTCAGCAGGTCCGGGGGACCCCCTGGTATCCCGGAGAAGCGGTGTCCGTGTCCATCGGCCAGGGACCCGTGTTGACAACGGTTGTTCAGCTGGCGCGCGCCTACGCCATACTGGCGAATGGAGGACGACCGGTGAGACCATACCTCGTCTCCCCTCCGCGGGCGCCGCGCGCCGAACCAATTGTCGATCCCGAGCACCTCGCACTTGTGGATACCGCTCTCGAGGGTGTGGTTCACGGCCCCCGCGGTACAGCCCGCAGCTTGGGTGCGATTCCAATGGCGGGAAAGACCGGTACCGCCCAGGTTGTACGGCTCCAGGAAGGAGTTGACTCCAAAGACCTGCCCCCGCAACTGCGCCATCACGCCTGGTTCGCGGCTTGGGCTCCGCTCGATCGGCCCGAGTTGGTGGTGGCGGTCATCGTCGAGCACGGCGGCGACGGCGGGTCCACCGCGGGTCCGATTGCCGGCAAGGTCGTCGAGGCGTTCCTCCGCCAGCGCACACAGACTGGAGCCGATACCCCGCCGACACCATCAAATCAACCCGCATCCGACGCATCGGGATAGAATCGGCTATGGAGCATCGCGTCGATCCCTGGTTGATACTGGCCGTCATCGGCATTATGGGGGCTTCGTTGACCACCCTTCACACGGTGTCGCGTGTGATCGGGACCAATCTGCTTCTGCGCCAGCTGTTGTGGGGGATGATCGGTCTCGGTACGCTGTGGTTGCTGTCTCGAGTGAGACTCGACGTTTTCGAGCGTCTGGCACCGCTCCTGTACGGGGTCGGTCTGATCGCGCTGGTCGCGGTGCTGGTTTTCGGTGTCGCTCGCGGCGGCAACAGAGCGTGGATCGCCATCGGTCCCCTGACCATCCAGCCGAGCGAGTTCGTCCGCCTTGCCGTGATCCTGATGGTCGCCGCCTGGCTGGCCGACCGCCGGGGAGACCGTCTGAAGACAGGGGACGTGGTCGTTGCAGTGCTCCTTGTCGGTATTCCGGTCGGCCTGATCATCCTCGAGCCCGACCTCGGCGTGGCCCTCACCTATCTCCCTATTCTCGGTGGGGCGCTGTGGCTCGGTGGTCTTCCCCGCGCGGCGTGGATCATTCTCATAGTGCTTGCCGTCATCAGTTCGAGCGCCGCGTGGCGGTATGTGCTCAAGCCCTATCAGAAAGACCGTGTTTTGACTCTTCTTCAACCGGAACGGGACCCCTTCGGGGCCGGTTACCAGGTTCGGCAATCGAAGATCGCGGTTGGATCAGGCGGCATCAGCGGACAGGGCCTCGGTCGCGGCAGCCAGTCGCAGCTTCGTTTCCTGCCCGCGCAGCACACCGATTTCGCCTTTGCGGTATGGGCTGAGGCCACCGGGTTCGTCGGCACTACCCTCCTGCTTTTGGCATATGCCCTTCTTTTCACCCGCATCGCAAAGGTCGCCCTCACAACCGACAGCCGTCACGGCCTGATCCTTGCGGCGCTGGTTGGTGCCTGGCTCGTCTTCCAAGTCGTCGTCAGTCTCGGCATGGTCCTCGGGTGGTTGCCGACCACCGGCGTCACCCTGCCACTATTTTCATACGGTGGCTCGTCGCTGATATCCACCTGTGCCGCTCTTGGTATTGTCCAATCGGTCTGGCGTTTCCGCCTTGTGAATCAATGATGAGCACCGATCTCTTTCTTTCCGTCAACCCTTTCGAAACGCGGGTTGCAGTGCTGGAGAACTCGCGTCTTGTCTCGTATCGGGCGGAACGTCATCGCGCCTCGTCGGTCGTTGGCAACGTCTACAAGGGACGGGTAAACCGGGTCTTGCCGGGCATGCAGGCCGCCTTCGTCGATATCGGGCTGCCCCGCAACGCATTCCTCTACATCCGGGAAGCGGGCGGAATCCTCGATGATTTCACCGATATATTTCTTGCCAAGGACGACGAATCCCAGCAGCCCGATCCCATGAACTCGGACATCTCCGATCTACTCCAGGAGGGGCAGGAGATTCTGGTTCAGGTCGTCAAGGATCCTCTCGGCACCAAGGGTGCGCGTCTGACAACCCATATCAGCCTCCCCGGCCGGTTCCTTGTCTACCTCCCGAACGTGAGCCAGGTGGGCGTTTCACGTCGGATCACCGACGCTGATGAGCGTACCCGCCTCAAGGAGATCGTCGAGACCTTCGACGCGCCAGGCGGCTGGATCGTGCGGACCGCCGGCGAAAACCAGGGCGCCGCCGAACTCGAGCCCGACCGAGAATACCTCTGCCTGCTGTGGGAGCGTGTGCAGCGATCTGCCGATCAAGCTCGGGCCCCGAGTCTGGTTCATCGCGAATTGAGCCCAATCTTGCGTGCCGTGCGAGACGTGTTCACTCAGGCTATTTCGGAGGTGTGGATCGACGACGAAGAGAGCTTCGAAGAAGTTCTGGACTTTCTCGAGCAGGCCGACCCGAGCCTCGTACCGAGGGTGAGACTCTTCCGCCAGGCCACAGATCTCATGAGCTCATTCGGAATCGACCGTGAACTAGAAAAAGTCTTGCGCCCAAAGGTGTGGCTCAAATCCGGCGGTTACCTGATCATCAACCAGACCGAAGCCCTCGTAACGATCGATGTCAACACCGGCAAGTTTGTCGGCTCGCAGTCGCTCGAGGAGACGGTGTTCGAGGTTAACCTCGAAGCCACGGTGGAGATCGTTCGTCAGCTGCGGTTGCGCGATCTCGGAGGAATCATCGTCATCGATTTCATCGACATGGAGGATCCCGAGCACCGACGGGTCATCTACGACACCCTCTCAACAGAGCTTGCCACGGACCCCGCACGCACCCAGATCCTACCCATGAGTGATATCGGTCTGGTCCAGTTGACCCGCAAGAGGACCCGACCCAGTCTCGAGCGCACCCTGAGCCGGGAGTGCCCCTACTGTCACGGCTCGGGGCGAATCAAGGCGTTAACCACGGTATGTCTAGAGCTCAGACGAGAGCTCCTCGCTGTAGCCGCCGGCGAGATGGACCAGCAGGTCTCCCTCACCGTCCACCCGGCGGTTTCGCACTATCTGCAGGGGCCGTTTCGCGAGTTAATGAGAGAGCTCGAGGAGATTCACGGCCTGGCCATCATCCTCAGCGAGAACCCCCTCTTTCACGAGGAGCAGTTCGAGATCTCGGAGTGAATCGCTGCGCGAATTAAATCGATTCGTACAACGTCCGCCGCTGCTTGGGCTTGTACCCCGTCTCGCGAATCACTCGTTCCATTCCGCCTTGGCTCATCTGATATTGGACGCCGGCGGCCGCAACCACGTTCTCTTCGAGCATGATCGAGCCGAGGTCGTCGGCGCCGAAAAATAGAGAAACTTGCCCCATCTTGGGCCCCTGGGTGACCCACGACCCCTGAACATGGTCGATGTTGTCCAGCGCGAGCCGTGAAACAGCGAGGGTGCGCAGATAGTCAAAGCCCCCGGAAGGTTCGATTTCTCCCTCGAGGTCGGTGTTCTCCTCCTGAAAGGTCCACGGGATGAACGCGGTGAAACCCCCGGTGGCGTCTTGCAGGGAGCGCACCCCAAGCAGGTGCTCCACGCGGGCAGCCGTCGGCTCACCGACGCCGAACATCATCGTGGCGGTTGTTCTCAGCCCAAGATCGTGGGCCTCGCGGTGGACCATCAGCCACTGTCCGGTCGAGGCCTTCGTCCGCGACCAAATCCGGCGACGGGTCTCATCCTCGAGTATTTCGGCGCCGCCGCCCGGAATTGAATCGAGACCGGCAGCAATCAGACGTTCGATGACCTCGCGAACGTCCATTTTTTCAAGCTTGGCCAAGTACCAGATTTCGGGGACCGAAAAGGCGTGGAGATGAATCAGCGGGAAGGTCGTCTTGAGCTGGTCAAGCAGCGACTCGTAGAAATCGATGCGAAGCTTGGGGTGGACACCGCCTTGCAGAAGAATGCCGGTTCCACCCGCGGCCACCGTCTCCGCGACCTTGGCCACAATCTCGTCAAAGGGGAGAACGTAAGCGTCGTCGTCTTTGGGTGTTCGATAGAAGGCGCAGAAGCGGCATCGGTAGACGCAGATGTTGGTGTAGTTGATGTTGCGATCGATGATATAGGTGACGATCTCTCCGGGGTTCTTTCGCTGCCGTACGATGTCCGCCGCTTGACCAAGCTCGAGCAGCCCACCGCGGTCGAAAAGGACCTGGATCTCCGAGCCGTCGAGGCGCTGCCCTTCCGCAGCCTTGTCGAGGATGGATTCAGTCGGTACTGGCATCACACGTCGTAACAACTCTGATCGTTCCGGCGTTCCCGTCTCCGAACCACGGGAGCTACCCCTGGGACATGGCCTCCAGGAACTCCTTGTTGTCCTCGTTTTTTGACAGGCGCTCAAGCAGAAGCTCCATCGCTTCGACCGAAGACAGCGACGACAGCACCTTGCGCAGGACCCAGATGCGGCGAAGCTCCCATGCGTCGATCAACAGCTCCTCCTTGCGAGTGCCCGACTTGTGGATGTCGATGGAGGGGAAGACCCGCCGCTCAACAAGCTTGCGGTCGAGATGGACCTCCATGTTGCCGGTGCCCTTGAACTCTTCGAAGATGACCTCGTCCATCCGTGACCCGGTATCGACGAGGGCGGTGCCGACGATGGTCAGGCTGCCGCCCTCCTCGATGTTGCGCGCCGCACCGAAGAAACGCTTGGGCTTCTGCAGGGCGTTGGAGTCGACGCCGCCAGACAGCACCTTGCCCGACGGTGGTACCACCGTGTTATAGGCCCGGGCCAAACGGGTGATTGAGTCGAGAAGGATCACCACGTCCTTCTTGTGTTCAACTAGCCTTTTGGCCTTTTCGATCACCATCTCCGCGACCTGTACGTGGCGGGTGGCTGGTTCGTCGAAGGTTGAGGAAATGACCTCGCCCTTCACCGAACGCTCCATGTCCGTTACCTCCTCGGGACGTTCGTCGATGAGGAGGACGATCAACACCACTTCGGGGTCGTTCTTGGTAATCGAGTTGGCGATCGCCTGCAGCATCATGGTCTTCCCGGTGCGAGGAGGCGCCACCAGCAGCCCGCGCTGCCCCTTGCCCAGAGGGGTCACGAGATCCATCACCCGCGCCGTCATGTTGTCGGGCACCTCGAGCCGTAACCACTCGTCGGGATAGAGCGGAGTGAGGTTGTCGAAAGAGATCTTCTCCATCGAAATTTCCGGGGGCTCGAAGTTGATTGCTTCGACCTTGATCAGGGCGAAGTATCGCTCCCCCTCCTTTGGAGGACGGATCTGGCCCGAAATGGTGTCGCCGGTATGGAGATTGAAGCGGCGAATCTGCGACGGCGAGACATAGATATCGTCCGGTCCCGGAAGGTAGTTGTACTCCGGTGCGCGCAGGAATCCGAATCCCTCCGGCAAAACTTCGAGCACCCCTTCTCCAAAAATGAGTCCTTCGGCCTCGGTCTGATGTTGGAGGATGCTGAAGATGAGATCCTGGCGGCGCATGCCGGCGGGGCTGTCCACCCCAAAGCCCTTGGCTGCCACGCTCAGCTGGTTGATGCTCATCTCCTTGAGCTGGTTGAGGTCGAGGCGTCCTTCCGGAGGTGGGGTCTCCGACTGCTCGCTCTCCTCGTTCTCTTCATCGAGGTCGAGGGGGATCACCACCGCTTCGTCCTTTTCGATCTTCTTCTTCTTGTTTTCAGGCATCTTGATCTCTCCGTTGCTGTTCTCTCCAGCGACTCACCATGTCATCGATACTCTTGAGCAGTTCGCGCCGTCCCTCACCGGTGCGGACACTCACCGCCATCGGCGGAATGTGCAGCCCGAGCTCGCGCTGCACACTGTGTTGCATTTGCGCCCGCTTGCCGCGACCGACCTTGTCGGCCTTGGTCAACACAAGCAGGCGCTCCAGACCCGTGGTCAGCAGCAGATCCTGCAAATCCCTGTCGCGTGCCGTCAACCCATGGCGGATGTCCACCAGCGAAACCACCCCGGCGAGACGGCTCTCCGAGGCAAGATACTGACCAAGCTCCCGCCCCCACTCTTCGCGCAACTGCCGGCCGACCTTGGCATAGCCGTAACCAGGCAGGTCGACGAAGTAGAACGAGCGGTTGATAAGAAAAAAATTCAAGGTTCGTGTTTTTCCGGGCGCCTTCGCGACCCGTGCCATCGATCGCCGGAAGAGCCAGTTGAGAAGACTCGACTTCCCGACGTTCGATCGCCCCGCGACGGCGACTTGGGGAAACCACTCCCCCGGCCGATCCGCGAGCCGGAGAGCCGAACCACGAAAACTGACTTCTTCGATTTCCAATCAATGTCTCAATGAGCCAACGGCGGCGATTCGACTCGCTCCGGCTGGTCGCCGGTCACGGTGGCTACCTCCGCGTCAACATCCTGAACCAGCGTGTGGGAGAGGACCTCTTCCATATTCTTGACAAAGTGGAAAGTCATCTCTTCACGAACGTCTTCGAGGATGTCCTCGAGGTCTTTCTCGTTCTCCTCCGGCATCACCACCTCGCGGATCCCAGCGCGATAGGCGGCAAGGATCTTCTCCTTGACCCCACCCACCGGCAGCACATGGCCACGCAAAGTGATCTCTCCCGTCATCGCCACATCCACGCGCACCGGTGTCTTGGTAAAGGCCGAAACCAGGGTCGCGGCCAGCGTGATCCCGGCTGACGGGCCATCCTTGGGTATCGCACCCTCCGGAACGTGGACGTGTACGTCTGTTTTTTCGAAGACTTCGGTGTCGATGCCGAGAACCTCCGCCCGCGAGCGAACATAGGTCAGGGCGGCGCGCGCCGACTCCTGCATCACGTCACCGAGCTGACCGGTGAGGGTGACCTGTCCTTTACCGCGCATCAGGGTCGCCTCTGTCACCAGCAGCTCACCGCCGACCTGGGTCCAGGCGAGA
Source organism: Thermoanaerobaculales bacterium (assembly GCA_029938595.1). Classification (GTDB taxonomy): domain Bacteria; phylum Acidobacteriota; class Thermoanaerobaculia; order Thermoanaerobaculales; family Sulfomarinibacteraceae; genus Sulfomarinibacter. The sequence goes on from JAOZUP010000003.1 coordinate 12,599, forward strand.
CCTGAGGCTGCGCCGACCTCGGGCTCCTGCTCCCGCCGTTGGGCGCGATAGCGTGGCTTGCCGAGGAGCTCGCCGATGGTCTCCGGAGAAACCTCGATCGTCGTGCCCTTGGCGATCTTCTCCCGGAGCACACGCCGGGCCAGCTTGCGGCACACGGAGGCGATCTCGCGCTCGAGATTGCGAACCCCTGCTTCGCGGGTGTAGCGCTCGATTAGAAGCAACAGCGCATCGTTGTCGAAACCCAACCCGAACTTCTTCATCCCGTGTTTTTCGAGCTGCCGCGGCACGAGAAACTGGCGCGCGATCTCCATCTTCTCCTGGTGGGTGTAACCAGAGAGTTGGATCACCTCCATACGGTCGAGCAAGGCCGGTGGGATCGAGTGAGTAACATTTGCGGTGCAAATGAAAAAGACCTTCGACAGGTCGTACTCAACATCCAGGTAGTGGTCGTGGAAGGTGTGGTTCTGCTCGGGATCGAGGACCTCGAGGAGGGCGCCGGCGGGATCGCCCCGGAAATCCGCCGCCATCTTGTCGACCTCGTCGAGCAGCAAGACCGGGTTGACGGTCTGACCCTTGCGCATCATCTGGATTATTTGGCCTGGAAAGGCGCCTATGTATGTTCGACGGTGGCCGCGAACCTCGGCCTCGTCGCGCACGCCTCCGAGTGAGAGGCGGACGAAATTGCGCCCAGTCGCACGCGCAATGGACCGGGCCAGCGAGGTCTTGCCGGTACCCGGTGGTCCGACAAAGCACAATATCGTGCCGGAGGTCTTCCGCACCAACTGCCGAACCGCTAGAAACTCCAGAATCCGGTCCTTGATCTTCTCCAGACCGTAGTGGTCCTCGTGGAGCACCTTCTCCGCCCGCTCGATGTTGCGGATCTCGCGCGAGGCCTTCTTCCAGGGCACTGCCAACAGCCAGTCGACATAGTTGCGGGAGACCCCCGCCTCGGCCGATACCGGCGGCATCCCCTCGAGGCGGCGGAGCTCGATCTCCGCTTTCTCCTTCGCCTCGGCGCTCATTCCGGACTCTTCGATTTGCTTCCTGAGCTCCTCGAGCTCCTCCGTATTGTCGGTGCGGCCAAGCTCCTCGTTGATGGCCTTGATCTTCTCCGACAGGTAGTACTCCCTCTGTGCTTTCTCCATCTGTTTCTTGACCCGTGAGGAGATGCGGCGATCGATGTTGAGCTTCTCGATCTCCATCTCGATAAGATCGTGCAGGCGTTGCAGACGGTCGACCGGATCAAGGATCTCGAGGAGGCTCTGTTTCTCGGATGTCGGTTGGGAGAGGTGGGCCGCGAGAATGTCGGCAAATTGATCGGGATCTTCAGTCTGCAGCGAGGCCAGGACCCCTTCGGCGGAGAGGTGGTGGGAGAGCTTGGCATACTCCTTGAACAGCTCCACCAGCTGAGTCATGTACCCGGCGACGGCATCGTCCTCGGGAACCTGCACTTTCAACTTCTCCACTCGCGCCGTGAGACAGCCGTCCTCGTCCTCGATTTCGAGCAATCGGGCCCGACTCAGACCCTCCACCATGACCTTGATGTTGCCCGAGGCAAGCTGGAGGTGCTGCACGACCCGCGCGACGACGCCCAGGGTGTGGATGTCCTGCTCGCCGGGATCATCGATCTTGGGATCTTTCTGGGTGGCCAAGAAAATCTGCTTGTCGGCACGGTCGAGGGCACGCTCCAGGGCCACCACCGATGGTCGGCGACCGACTACGAATGGCGCCATCATGTGGGGATAGACCACCATGTCCCGTAAGGGAACGGCTGGAAGCAGAAGGGTTGAGGATTTTGAAGTCATGATGAAGCTCTTTGTCGATGAGGAGTTTCAGCCCGAGTCCTGGGTGATTTCCCGGCCTGCGACTATTCTAGCCTAAGATGGGAGGCTCCGCCGGATGAACAATGCTGCGATCGGCCGAGTGTCCATCCATTGGTCCGGTTTGCAGGCGCACATCGTTGATCGTGGGTCGATTTTCAACTGACCTTCCGGACGACGGGCAGCGCCGGTACCCGACGCTGGACCACCTCTTCCGAGATGACCAGTTCCTTGAGTTCGGGAAGGGATGGTATCTGATACATGATTTCGAGCATCAACTCCTCGAGAATGATCCGCAGCCCACGGGCGCCAACCTTGCGGGTGATGGCCTCCTCGGCCACCGAATCCAAGGCGCCCGGTGTGAATGTCAGATCCACCCCCTCGAACGAGAGAATTGTCTGGTACTGGCGAACCAGACAGTTGCGCGGCTCGGTTAGGATTCGTACCAGGGCGTCGTGATCGAGCTCGTGGAGGTTACCCACAACCGGGATTCGGCCGACAAACTCCGGGATCATCCCGTATTTAATCAGATCTTCAGGGTGGACCTGGGCCAGAAGCTCGGACGAACCGGGCTCGTTGCCCCCGAGATCGACGTCGAAGCCCATCCGCCTCTGATTGAGCCGATCAGCGATCAGCTCGTCGAGGCCGACGAACGCACCACCACAGATGAAGAGGATGTTGGTGGTGTCGATCTGCAGAAATTCCTGATGAGGATGTTTACGCCCCCCCTGGGGCGGCACGTTGGCGACCGTCCCCTCGAGGATCTTCAGCAGCGCCTGCTGGACCCCCTCGCCCGAGACATCGCGGGTTATCGAGGGGTTCTCGGCCTTACGGGCCACCTTGTCGATCTCGTCGACATAGACGATGCCACGCTCGGCGGTCTCACGATCACCCCCGGCCGCCTGATACAGACGTAGGAGGATGTTCTCGACATCCTCTCCGACGTAACCGGCTTCGGTAAGGGTGGTCGCGTCAACGATTGTGAACGGCACCTGAAGCTGACGGGCGAGGGTCTGCGCGAGAAGCGTCTTGCCGGTTCCAGTGGGGCCGATGAGGAGAATATTCGATTTCGCCAACTCGACGTCGTTTCGATTGCGGTCTGCCTGGTACTCGATGCGGCGGTAGTGATTGTAGACCGCGACCGACAGCTTTTTCTTGGCCGCCTCTTGATCGATCACGTACTCGTCGAGGTGGCTCTTGATTTCGTGTGGTTTGGGCAGGATCTGCTCACGCGCCTTGGCCTCATGAACTCGGTCCTCGGCGATGATATCGAGGCAGACCTCGACACACTCGTTACAGATGTACACCGTCGGCCCGGCGATCAGCTTGCGTACTTCGTGTTGGCTCTTGCCACAGAAGCTGCAGCGCAGCATGTCACCATCACGCTGGGACATTCAGACCCTCCTCGAACCATTGTATAACAATTGCCCTCTCCCTACTGGTCAAACACGCCTACTCCCTGGAAACAATGATCTTGTCGATGAGGCCGTAGGCGAGGGCGGCCTCGGCCTCCAAAATGAAATCGCGCTCGGTGTCATCGTTAACCTTGTCGATCTCCTGCCCGGTGTGAACGGCCAGGATCTCGTTGAGGCGTTTGCGCAGCTGCATGATGTCCTTGGCGTGGATGTCGATGTCTGTTGCCTGCCCCTGGAGACCGGCCATCAGCGGTTGATGCATGAGCACCCGGCTGTGCGGGAGGGCGAAACGCTTGGTCTTGGCGCCGCCGGCGAGCAGAATCGCCCCCATTGACGCCGCCTGCCCGAGGGCGATAGTCGATACGTCGGGTTTGACGTACTGCATGGTGTCGTAAATTGCCAGGCCCGCTGTGATCGATCCGCCGGGAGTGTTGATGTAGAGGTAGATGTCCTTCTCCGGCTTCTCGGCCTCCAGGTAGAGCATTTGTGCGATCACCAGAGACGCTGTCTGGTCGTCGATGGAGGACCCCAGGAAGATCACGTTGTCCTTGAGGAGCCGCGAGTAGATGTCGTACGCGCGCTCTCCTCGGCTGGTCTGTTCGACAACCATTGGAACCAACATCATTCCACCTCCCCGCCGGTACGGCGGATCATCTCGTCCACGGTAGCAGCGATCCGGGCCCCGTGACGTATCCGCTCCAATTTTTTCTCCGCCGCGAGATTTGCCTTGTGCTCTGCCGGAGGAAGATCCAAACGGGTGGCCTCCGACGCGACGTAGGCGTCGACGTCGGTTTCCGGAACCGGCACCTCCCACGCCTCGGCCAATTGCTCGAGGACCAACGTGTCGAGAACCTCTTGGCGGGCTGCCGGTTCGGCTTTGGCCGCCAGCTCTTGCCAGTCGATCTTCTCGGGATCGACCTCAACGCCCTGCATCGCCATGGTGTAGGCATAGCGGTCAAGCTGCTCGCGTAACGTTGATTGGACCAGGGAGGAGGGGAGCTCGCCGTGGTCTATGGTTTCCTCGAGATGGTCGAGGATGAAACGGCGCCACTGCGTGCGCCGATCGCCTCGCTTCTGCTGTCCGAGCACATCCGCGATTCGCCCGCGCAGTTCCTCGAGATCCTCGAGACCGATGGTGGTGGCAAGATCGTCGTCGATCTCCGGCAGCTGCTTGCGCTTCACCGACTTGAGCTTGATGGTGTAGGTGACCGTCTTGCCGGCCTTGTCCGCATCGTCAAGATCATCCGGTAGAATCTTGGCGGCGGTGCGCTCGTCGCCGACCTTAGCGCCCTGCAGGGCCTCGTTGATCTCGGGCGGGACCGAGTCTGAGCCGACGATGATACGTGCGTCCTCCTCGGTGAAGGGTTCGTCATCGCCGCCCTCCACGACGCCCTGGAGATCGACCTCGACCATGAGCCCGTCAACGGCCTCTTCGTCATCGGCTGGCTCCCAGATGGCCTGCTCCTCGGCCACCTTGGCAAGCTCGCCCGCGATCTCGGCATCGGTAACCTCGAGCGAGACCTCGGGCAGCGATAGAGGGCCGAGCTCCGGTAGCTCATACTGGGGCCGAACCTCAAGCTCTGCAGAAAGTTTGAAGGCACCGTCCGCGGTGAAATCGAGGGTATGGATTTGGGGGTTGGTGAGAGGCTCGATTTCCTCCTCACCGTTGAATACCTCGTGCCAAAGGAGGCCGGTGAGATGCTCCTTGAGCTCGTCCTGAATTTCATCGGCGTACCGGGCCCTCACCGCCGCGGCCGGCGCTTTGCCGGGACGAAACCCCGGCACGTTCGCCTTGCCACGGATGTTTCGGATGATACCGTCTCGCTCGCGATCAACCGTATCGGCGTCGAGGTCGGCGGCAATTTCGACTGTGTGATTTGCTCGTCGCGTGATTGTGTAAGGCATGAAGCTCCGTTTTTTTGGGTTGGTGCGAAAGGGGGGACTCGAACCCCCACGGGGGGACCCCCACGAGATCCTAAATCTCGCGCGTCTACCGGTTCCGCCACTTTCGCAGTAGGTACGCTGGTGAGCCGTGGAGGAATCGAACCTCCAACCTAGTGATTAAGAGTCACTTGCTCTGCCAATTGAGCTAACGGCCCACAACCATCGGTCACTATACGGAATAACGCGCTGATGGGCAACCCTTTTCCCGCGCCAGAGCCTGGGCAGAGGAGCATTGGGGGGTGGGCGGGTGGGAATTCCGAATTCCGAATTCCGAATTTTCACTTGTGCACCAGGTGCTTCATCTCGGACCGGCCAAGGTCAGATTCGGCGGTGATCACGATTGCCGATGTGCCCCCAGAGTAGGACGGTATCTTGGTCTCCGCCGCAAAGTTGCCCTCGTCGTCGGTCGTGCCTTCCGCCAGCGCCAACCGCCGCGGTTCGGCGGTGGACTTGAAGAGTACCGAGACCACCACTCCGGCTTGTGGTGTATGGGCGAGTGAATCCACAGCCGTCACGCTGATCTCGGTCTTGGCGCCATAGATAAAATCGTGGTCGATTGCAGCACGGAGAATGAGATGCACCTGCCCCCTCTGCGACTCGAGATAATCGAGAATCACCTGGTCGAGAGATGGCTCCTCTCTGTCTTTCGGGCGCTCCTCGGCGCTGTGGGTGATTGTGGTGTCATCCTCATCCGGTACGTCGCCATCGGTCCCTGTGAGTCGTCCAAGACCTCCGGATTCGACGGCATCGACAATCGCACGGTGCTGCCTTTCCATGAGCGAGGCCACGGCTTCCTTGTCAACATCCTGCTCCACCAGGTCGTGATAGGGAGTACGGCGGGAATAGAGAATTTCTCCGCTCGTGTAGACGAGAGATTCCACCAGTGGATTCGCGCGTCCCTTGTCCTCGGTCTGGACGTGATAGGTGGTGCCGGAATGCCGAATGTCAGTGTTATACCCAGTGAGTACCACGGTGGGACAATTTCCTCCAAATAAAAGGCTAGCGTGGAGGACCTTCGCGGTCAATCCGCGCACATTACAATTAAACGATGACGCCGCTTGCAATTCTCTTCGTCTGCATCGGGAATAGCTGCCGATCACCGATGGCCGAGGCTATCGCACGCCACCTCGGCGGCCATCGAGTCGATGCGCGATCTGCGGGCCTCGCACCGGCTGGTTTTGTCGCTGGCGGTTCTTTGGCCGCGCTGGAAGTGCTTGGGTACTCGGGTGAGGACTTGTGGTCGAAAAGCCTTGACGACGTGTCCCTCCAAGATCTTGATGTCGTGGTCTCCCTGCTTGGGAGTGAGGCTCTGGACCTTCTGCCGCGCGGGGCGGGCGCAAGGCGCGAGGCGTGGCCGGTCTTCGATCCCTTTGGAGAGGGTGAAGAGGTGTACCTCGAGGTAGCCCGTGAACTCGAGGTCAGGATCCGTGCACTCCTCAGCGAAGAGCTGGACCGGGAACTTTTTCTTTCGTGACGGCTCACATTGGCTGATGCGGCGTGTGGCACACTGTGTCAGTGGACTTCGACCAAGTGTACGAGCAGTTCAAGCTTCCGGTGTGGCGGCTGGCTCGACGTCTTACGAGAAATGACGAGGAAGCACTCGACACGACACAGGAGATTTTTCTTCGGGTCTGGCGCGGGCTCCCCGGATTCCGCGGTGAGGCCAAAATCAGCACGTGGGTGTTCCAGATTGCCTGGAATCATCTCCGGGCGCACAGGCGACGAATGGGCAGAAACCTGCAGTTTATCAGCGAGGGTACGGACGGTGATCGCGAGCTCGCGATGATCGCTCGAGATCCGCACGCGGACCCGGAGCGCCGGGCGGCTTCGGTCGAGTTGCTTGATCGGGTCGAGGACGCCCTCGCTGAGCTTCCCGAACATTATCGAGTGGTGGTATGGCTTCGTGACGGCGAAGAGTTGAGCTATCGGGAAATCGCCGACACCCTCGACCTACCGATTGGTACGGTGAGGTCTCGCCTCGCCCGAGCTCGAGACGCATTACGCCGGATGGTGGAGATCTGATGGGGGACGCACGAGTCGAACCCCTCAGCCGGTTCATCGACGGGGACCTCGACAAGGCCGAGGAGCGAGATCTCAGGGCCCGGCTCGAATCGGAGCCGGCTCTCGCCGCTGAGTTGACCGCGCTCATCGAGGTTCGGCGATCGCTGGCCGCTCTCGCCACCAGGGAGCGGGCGCCGGCAGAGCTCGACACACTGGTGGAACCGCTGCTTCGAGGACGGCCGGAGCCGATCGCAGTTCGTCCCTGGGCCCGTTGGCTGGCCACCGCGGCCATAGTCATCGTCGGTCTGACCGTAATTTATGAAGTCAATTTTGGTCATCTGGCTCTCAAAGTTGAAGACAAGCTTCCCCGCCGGAGCTCCCAACCGGTACTCGAGCCGACCCAGAGATTTGCGCTCGCCCCGCTCCCGACGAGTTCTGTGCCACCCGAAAAGCAATTGATCGGGGTCGGCGAGCGGCTCTTGGCGAGCCCGATCCCAGACGTCGAGCCCGGCCACCTCCCGGCTTTGGAGGTCCTCGGTCCGCTCGAGGAAGCGGTCGGCGACGAACTCTCACCTCCCCGCGACACTGATGCCGGGAGCAAGAGCAGACACGAGGGAGAGGTTGCCGGAGTATCGGCTGGACGGGCCGATGAATCGAGGGCTCAAGCCGCTCCCCCTGCTCCGCCGCCAACATCCGAAGCAAAATTAAAGGAAGGACGCGCGAAAAGCAACGACGCTTCGAGCGAGGGTGCCGCAATTTCCGGAAGCCGATTGTGGCGCGGCCAGACAACCATCGGCAGGGGCCAGCTCTTCATTTTTATTGGAGACAATGCCGCCTGGCTGGACTTCGAAACCACAGCACTCTGCACGCCGGGACGCTATGCGGTTCGGGTCAAGGTCAGAGACGGTGTGGTGACGGAGGTCTGGCCGGTCGGCGGCGCAACTGCGGACAAGACTTCTCAGCGGCTTTGCGCAAGCCAGCTGGTTGGCGGCCTCACGATCGCCGGGGTGCCGACCGGTGAGTACGCGGCCGAAGTCGTGGTCGAGCCCCGCGGCGAGAGAAAATAACTGGCCCGGTCTTCTCAGCCGGTTTCGTCGCGAGGTCGTGCGATATCCGGGCGGACGGCTCAGAAACTCCCAAGTGCTTCGCGTTCGTCATCGAAGACGTCGAACACGGTGATGAGCTGCGTGACCTGCAAAATGTCGGTGATCTTCGGTGACAGGTGCATCAGCTTGAGGTGACCACCCCGCTTGGTGACGGTGGTGTAACAGGCCACCATCTCACCGATCCCCGAAGAGTCGATTGCAGTGACTCCGCCGAGGTCGAGAATGACGTCGTTCTTGCCGTCCTCGAGGGCTTGGTCGATCAACTCACGGATTTTTACGTCGCCGGCGCCAATGGTGATTTTCCCGCTGAGTTCGATGACTCGAATGTCACCAACGTCTCGGATGCTGCTCTTCATACTTCACTCCTTTGCCGAAGACCATTCATGGGATCGAGACACGGCTCGCCTCATGACTGGTCACTGTCAGTTTGGTCGAGATCGCGAACCATTACGACAGCCGTTCCACCGGAGGGTGTCGGACCGAACTCGACGCGGTTCATGAACTGTCGCATGTAGAAGATACCCCGTCCGCTCGGTCGCAGCAAATTCTCCGGGGAGGTCGGATCGGGAATGTCAGCCGGTTCAAATCCCTCACCCTCATCTTCGACGCGGATGGTCACAGTCGAATTCTCGATCGTCAAGAACACCCGTACATCCTGGTTGGGATCCTGTCCGTTGCCGTGGCGCACCGCATTCGCCAGCGCTTCACGTAGCGCGGAGACCAGCCAGTACTCCTCATCCCCGTTGCAACCCGCACGCCGGCATAGATCGAGAAGCGTGCGTTCGGCAATCTCGATGTTTTCAAAGCGGCTCGCCATCACGAGCTCGGCCGTCAGTTTGTTGTTGGTTGCCATCAGAGCGGTGAGTATAGCCGAGTCAGTCGTCGCCCGGGAGATTGGCTGCTTCGATCCCATCGGGTTCGGGTTCAACCATCTTCAGGACCCACTGGTGGAAGTTGGTTTCGGCCGCAGTCACCGGCACCGCGAGAATTTCAGGCAGCTCGTAAGAGTGGTACTCCCGGATTGCCGAAGAAACCTGATCGAAGAGCTTCTCGGGTGTCTTGATCAGGAGCAGATATTCGGTGTCCTCACATACCTTTCCCTTCCACCGATAAATGGAACGAAGACAAGGGACAATATTGATGCACGTGGCGAGACGCCGGGTGATGAGTTCCTCGGAGATCTCCACCGCTTGCTGCTCGGTACCTACGGACGTCATGACGACGGTGATTTTCTCGAGATCGGTCATGACCGAAAGCTAACCGAGATCAACACATGAGTCAAGGAGTAGACACCCGGAGAGTTAAGCGTTCTAGTAACGCCGAAGCAGTCCGACAACCACTCCCTGCACCTGGACATCATCAGCCGGCGCTATCATCGTCGGAATCGACGGGTTGGCAGGTTGGAGGCGAACGGTGGTATCACTTTCCCGGTAGATTCGCTTGAGGGTCACCTCATCGGCGACTAGCGCCACCACCATCTCCCCGTCAGCCGCAATCTGAGCTCGTTGCACGACCACCAAATCGCCGTCGTGGATCCCGTCTCCGATCATCGAGTCTCCACGCACGCGAAGAACGTAGTGTTCCCCACTGCGGAGAAAATCGGCGGGCACGAACACGCGCTCGTCACCAGGTATGGATTCGATGGGAGAGCCGGCCGCAACAACTCCAAACAGGGGCAGATCGGACGCCTGCGGCTGGGAGGATCTGGACCGTGGCAGAACCAGGCCCCGCTTCTGATGTTTCTGCCGCTCGAGATAACCCTTCCGTTCGAGATGGGCCACGTGTTTCTGTGCGCTGGCGGTGCTTCGGAAGCCAAAGGCGGTCGCGATTTCCTGCAGGGTCGGGGCGACGCCATCCTCCGTGATTCGCTGTTCGATGAATTGCAGGACGTCGCGTTGTCGCTCGGTGAGGTAGGTCATCCGGTCGCCTCCCACCTCGACCATAGGTGATAATAAGGCGTAAGTCAATCCAATTTCACCAAGGAGGGCGCGCCTTCCGACGCGCCCTCCTTGGTGAAATTGTGGTGGTCGGGGCGAGTGGACTTGAACCACCGGCCTCACGGTCCCGAACCGTGCGCTCTACCAGACTGAGCTACGCCCCGAGGAGAAGGGATTCTAACGGATGCGGTGCGTAATGGCAATAACAACCCGCTCGTTGCGAGGACTTCACTGATCGTTTGATCCCGACGTGCAGGCGATAGCGCATCATCCATCCAGGCCCCCCCATTTGACACACGGGCCGCGGTCTGGTTAGGGTTCGCTGCGAAGCTCGTGGAGGGATTACACGATGGCGAAAGAACGTGCACAGTGGACCGGCCGCCTCGGATTCGTTCTGGCAGCGGCCGGGAGCGCCATCGGTCTTGGAAACCTTTGGAAATTCCCGTACATCACGTACGAGAATAACGGCGGCGCGTTCGTGCTCGTTTATCTCGGCGCCATCGCGTTGGTCGGTGTGCCCATCATGGTGGCGGAGATCGTGCTCGGTCGACGGAGTCAGAAGAACGCGGTCGGTGCATTTCGGGTCCTGGCGCAGGGCAAAGCGGGTGGGCAGCTGTGGCGGGGGGTCGGCTTTCTCGGCGTCATGACGGGTTTTGTCATCCTCTCGTACTACAGCGTCATTGCGGGATGGACCATCCGCTACATCCTCATGGCGGTTTCGGGCGAGTTGGGCGGTCTCGCGCATCACCCCGCAGATCTGCAAGCGTTCTTTGGCGAGTTTCTCAGCAATCCATACCAGCAGATCCTGTTTCACTCTCTTTTCATGGGGGCGACAATTGGGATCGTCTACTTCGGGGTAGGAAGGGGCATCGAGCGGGCTGCCAAGTTACTCATGCCGGTACTGCTGACGATTCTCGCAATGCTCGTGATCTACTCGTTTTGGACACCCGGGTTCGGGGAGGCGATGCGCTTCCTCTTCCGTCCGAACTTCAGCGAGTTGTCCGCAAGCGGGGTGCTCGAGGCCCTCGGCCACAGCTTCTTTACCCTCAGCTTGGGCATGGGAGCCATGCTCACCTACGGCAGCTATATGCGAAAGCGCGACTCCATTCCGCGCGCCGCCCTGACGATCTGCGCACTCGATACCATCATCGCCATTTCAGCGTGCATCATCATGTTCTCGATAATCTTCAGCTTCGACTTCGAGGTCACGAAGAGCTCGACCATTCTGTTCACAACCCTTCCGGTCGTGTTCTTCCAACTGCCCGGAGGGGCTTTCGTGAGTGCGCTCTTCTATGTACTGGTGGCATTTGCCGCATTGACAAGCACCATCAGCTTACTCGAAGTGGTTTCCAGCTACGCCATCGACGAGCTCGGATGGCCGCGGCGGCGCGCCACGCTGACGATGGGTGCGGCGATTCTCGCCTTCGGCACGCTCAGCGCCGTCAGCATGGGGGGCAACGCCGCGCTGTCGAATATCAACTTCATTGGACGACCATCAACAGCGGGCGTCTTCGGCACCCTCGACTATCTCGCCAGCAACTGGTTCCTGCCGGTCGGCGGCCTCCTCATCGCGCTCTTCACCGGCTGGATTCTCAGTCGTGACGAGACCAGGGAGGAGCTCGAAGAGGGCAACGGTCCACTGGGATGGAAATTTTCCTTGTGGCGGTTTCTCATCAGAGTCGCTGCACCGGCCGCTGTCGGTGCGATCATCGTCAGCGTGATCCTCGGTGCCGAGTATCAGTAACGAGGTTGTGGGCTGACTCGGGTGAGCCCGGTCTTCTCACCGGGTTAGGCGCCGGTTCCGGCAGCTGCGTTGAGCCGCGCTTCGGCAAGACGTACGCGGCCGTCGATCTCGTCGAAATCCTCAGCGGACACGGCTTTGAGTGCTTCTTGTGCTTCAGTCAGGGTCGTGCGCGCATTCTCCAGGTCGATTTCGTCGACTGTCTCCGCGATGGTTGCGAGCACCGTCACCGCATCGGGCTGGACCTCGGCAAAACCACCCTGAATCACCAATCGGCCACGCTCGGAATCCTTGGTCCATTTCAGCTCGCCGGTCCCGAGAGAGGTCAGGAGCGGCGTGTGGCCCGGCAGGATGCCAAGCTCGCCGAGTGCGCCCGGGATCCGGACTTCGTCGGCACGTACCTCGAGGACACGACGCGACGGTGTGACCACCTCGAGCCTGAGGGTTTCGGTCATCTCAGCCCTCGGCCTTCATCTTCTCGGCCTTCTCCACCGCCTCCTCAATACCCCCTACGTAGAGGAAGGCCTGCTCCGGCAAGTGATCGTACTCACCTGCGCTCAGGGCCTTGAAGCCGGCCACGGTGTCCTCGACCTTGACGTACCGCCCCTTCATGCCGGTGAACTGCTCGGCCACGTGGAAGGGCTGGGACAGAAAACGCTGGATCTTCCGCGCACGGGAAACGGTGAGTTTGTCCTCTTCGGAGAGTTCGTCGATGCCGAGGATCGCGATGATGTCCTGGAGATCCTTGTAGCGCTGAAGGATGCGCTGGACCTCACGGGCCACCATGTAGTGCTCGTCGCCGACGATGCCGGGGTCGAGGATGCGCGAGGTCGAGGCGAGCGGGTCGACCGCAGGATAGATACCGAGCTCGGAGATCTGCCGCGAGAGTACGCTGGTGGCGTCGAGGTGGGCGAAGGCCGCCGCCGGCGCCGGGTCAGAGAGGTCATCGGCGGGCACATAGATGGCTTGCACCGAGGTTATCGAGCCCTTCTTGGTCGATGTAATGCGCTCCTGGAGCTCGCCCATCTCGGTCGCGAGGTTGGGTTGGTAGCCGACCGCGGAGGGCATGCGGCCGAGCAGTGCCGAGACCTCGGAACCGGCCTGGGTGAAGCGGAAGATGTTGTCGATGAACAGAAGCACGTCCTGGCCCTCGGAGTCGCGAAAGTGCTCGGCCACCGTGAGGCCCGTCAGACCGACACGGAGACGCGCTCCCGGCGGCTCGGTCATCTGGCCGTAGATCAGCGCCGCCTTGGAGTTCTCCCAGCTATCCGGGTCGATGACCCCGGCCTCGGTCATTTCGAGCCACAGATCGTTGCCCTCACGGGTGCGTTCGCCGACCCCGGCAAAGACCGAGAAGCCGCCGTGCTGGAGGGCGACGTTGTTGATCAACTCCATGATGATGACGGTCTTGCCAACGCCCGCGCCTCCAAAGAGGCCGGTCTTGCCGCCCTTGGTGTAGGGCTCGAGAAGATCCACCACCTTGATGCCGGTCTCGAACATCTCGGTCTCGGTAGATTGCTCCGACAATGGCGGGGCTTCTCGATGGATCGGCAGCCGCAGGTCCGTTTTGACTGGACCTTTGCCATCCACGGGATCCCCAAGGACGCCGAGCACGCGACCCAGGGTCTCGCGACCCACCGGTACCGAAATAGGCTCTCCGAGATCGGTGGCCTTCATACCGCGAACCATGCCGTCGGTAGGTTCCATGGCGATGCACCGCACCCTGTTTTCACCCAGGTGCAGGGCCACCTCGACGGTGACGTCGATGGCCATCTGCCCCGCGTCGCCGGCGTCGGCGATATGCACCGCGTTGAGGATCGCTGGCAGGTGCCCGTCCGGAAACTCTATATCCACCACCGGGCCGATGATCTGGACCACGCGTCCGCTGACTTGCTGACTCATCTTTCCTCGACTCCCTATCCCTCGAGCGCCTTCGCGCCGGAGACGATCTCGATCAGTTCCTTGGTGATGGCCGCCTGACGGGTGCGGTTGTAGAGCAGCGTCAGGGCATCGATCATGTCACCCGCGTTCCGGGTGGCCGAGTCCATGGATGTCATCCGTGCCGCCTGCTCCGCCGCCGCCGAGTCATACAACGCGCGCTGCACCTGCGTCTCCACGTGCCGCGGCAGGAGCTCGGCAAGGAGGGTCCTCGCATCGGGCTCGTAGAGGTAGTCGACCCGAGGCTCGGAGTCATCCACCTCCATCACCGGGGGTTCGATCGGCAGCAGGCGCTCAACGACGAGATCCTGGCGAATCATGTTGACAAAGCTCGAGTAGGCCAACCACACCGAGTCCACCGCCCCGCTGGTGAAGGCCTCGATGAATTGACGACCGAGGCGGGGCCCATCATCGGCGGTGACCGCGGACATGGTCTCACGCTCGTCGAGCACCAGCTTCCAGGGTCGCGGACGGTAGTAGTCGGATGCCTTGCGACCTACCACCGCCAGCTCCGGCTCCGGCCATCTCGCGGATTGAAGGTCCTTTTCGATCCGGCGCAGGAGGCTGGAATTGAAGGAGCCGCACAGGCCCTTGTCGGACGAGATCACCACAACCCAGGTCCTCTCGCCCCCATGGTGCTCGAGGAGCGGGTGGCTAAACTCGGTGCGCGCGGCAACGTTGGCGAGCACGCGTGACAGGGTGTCGGCCCACGGCCTCGCATGGATGATCGCTTCCTGCGCGCGCCGCAGCTTCGCCGCCGCCACCATCTTCATGGCCTTGGTGATCTGCTGCGTTCCCTTGACGGAGCGGATCCGCCTCAGGAGGTCCCTCGTATTAGCCAAGGGCGGCCTCCGGGTTCTCCTTGAGAAATACATCCACCGCCGCAGTGATCAGCTTTGACAGCTCCTCCTCTGTCTGTTCATCGAGGACTCCCGTGCTGAGAATGCGTTCGAGGGTGTCGGCGCCGTTGTCCCGGACATAACGGTGGAGGTTAGGCTCAAAGGCGCCAATCGCCGAGACCTTGAGAGGAGCGAGGAAGCCCTTGGTGCCGGCGAAGATTGAGACGATCTGGAGCTCCACCGGGACCGGCACATACTGGCCCTGCTTGAGGATCTCCATCAATCGCTCTCCGCGCGCGAGTTGGTTCTGGGTGGCCTTGTCGAGGTCGGAGCCAAACTGGGCAAAGGCCGCGAGCTCGCGGTACTGGGCGAGGTCGAGACGCAGCGACCCGGCGATGGACTTCATGGCCTTGATCTGTGCGTTGCCACCGACGCGGCTGACCGACAGGCCAACGTTCACAGCCGGCCGCTGACCGGCGAAAAATAGGTCCGACTCCAGGTAGATCTGGCCATCGGTGATTGAGATGACGTTTGTCGGGATGTAGGCGGAGACGTCTCCCATCTGGGTCTCGATCACCGGCAGAGCGGTCAGGCTGCCGCCGCCCTCTTCGTCGTTGAGCTTGGCGGCGCGCTCGAGGAGCCGGGAGTGGAGATAGAAAACATCGCCCGGGTAGGCTTCGCGGCCGGGGGGCCGGCGCAGCAGGAGCGAGATCTCACGGTAGGCCTGCGCGTGCTTGGTGAGGTCATCGTAGAAGCACACCGCATGGCCCTTGTTGAACATGAAGTACTCACCCAGCGCCGCGCCCGCGTAGGGCGCCAGATACTGCAGCGGCGCCGGTTCGGATGCGGTCGCCGAGACGACGATGGTGTGGTCCATGGCGCCGTGCTTGTCGAGAGTCGCGATCACCTGTGCCACCGTCGAGGCCTTCTGACCGATGGCGACGTAGATACAGATATTGCCGGTCCCCTTTTGGTTGATGATCGAGTCGAGGATCACCGCGGTCTTGCCGGTCTGGCGATCACCGATGATGAGCTCGCGCTGGCCGCGGCCGATCGGGATCATCGAGTCGATGGCCTTGATCCCGGTCTGCATCGGCTCCTTCACCGGCTGGCGGGCAACCACCCCGGGGGCGATGCGCTCGAGCGGGTAACGCTCCGCCGCTTCAACCGGGCCCTTGCCGTCGAGCGGCCGTCCGAGGGGGTCGACCACCCGGCCCACCATGGCGGGACCGACCGGAATGTCCAGGATGCGCTTGGTGCGCTTGACCTCGTCACCCTCCTCGACAAGGTGGACCTCTCCCATGAGCACGCAACCGACGTTGTCGTCCTCGAGGTTGAGGGCAAGGCCGAACACATCGTGCGGCAGCTCGAGGAGCTCTCCGGCCATGACGCCGTCGAGGCCGTAGATGTGTGCTATGCCGTCACCTACGGAGATCACGGTCCCGACCTCGGACATGTCGATGGTGGTCTCGTAACCTTCGATCTGGCGGCGGATAATGTCCGCGATTTCGGCGGCTTTGATCTGCATGTATTACCCCTGTTCGACCTTGATCTCTTGGCTCAAGCGATCCAACTCTCCTGCCAGCGAGCCGTCGAAGAC
>JAOZUP010000003.1:29039-34993 GCA_029938595.1 Thermoanaerobaculales bacterium
TCCGCCACGACCTCTTTCCGCTCTGCAGCCTGGTCCTCCACGACCGCCAACAAGGCCTTTGCGTACGGTATGGCGCGGAAGCGACCCATCTTCACTCCTTGCCTTCGAGACCCTGCATTGCCGCCAGGCTACGTTCGAAAACCCGCCGGCGATCATCATCGGTCATCTCGCGCTCCAGCAACTCTCGGGCAAGCTGGGCGGTGAGGTCGGCGGTATCCTGAGCCAGGCGCACGCGGGTCTCGGCCTCGCGGCGGGAGATCTCGTCATTGACCCGCTGTAGAAATTTCTCCTCGTCCCCCTTGGTCTGCTCGGCGATCTCCGCCACCTCCGCCGCGGCGTCCACCACGGCGCGGTCCTTGAGCTGCGTGACCTCCTCCTCGACCTCCGACAGACGTCGTGAAACCTCGGCGTGGAGGCTGTCGGCCTCCTCGAGCTGTCGGCGGGCGTTGGCGAGATCCTCGGCGATTCCCACCCGGCGGGAATCGAGGAACGCCGCCATCGGCCGGCCCACATACCGGCCGAGGAGATAGACGAAGAGAGTGAGATTTACCGATAGCCAGATGTAGTCGGGGATGCCGATGTGCGTAACGCCCTTGTCAACCACAATGGCAAAGATGAGGGCACAGACGAAGAACAGGATCCAACCGACTACCGGCTTCATGAAGCCAGCTCCCGGCCCAGGAGGCGCCCGGCGAGCAGGCGAGCAAGGTCCTCGGCCCGGCGCTGGAGCTCGGCGCGGGCCGTTTCGGCCTCGCGCTCGAAACCTTCCAACACGTCGACGAGACGCTCATCTGCCTGCGCGCGAGCGTCGGCGAGCGCCTTTTGGCGCTCGTCCATGGCCTTGTGGCGCGCCTCCGCTCGGATCCCGCCGGCTTCCTTGGCCGCCCCTCTCATCTCGTCCTCGACCCGCGCGACAGCCACGAGATGCTCCTCATTTTTGGCCGCCCATTCCTGCTGGGCGGCGTCGAGGCGCCGTTGGCGCTCATCGGCAACCGCACCGACCGGACGGATCAAAAACCGTTGAACGAGCCACAGCGTCGCCCAGAAGCACACCATCACGAAGAACAACGACAGGTTTGGTGGGGTCATCGGCCGCTCCCGGCTCGATCAGCTCCCGCAATCATCACGGGGCGGCTCAAGCTAACAAATCCCCCGGGTGGGGTCAAGATGGCGTGCCTGCCTTTATTGTGTTTTTTTTCACAGTTTTCGCCTCCATACTCACCGAGCCCTCGAGGAAGGCGCCGTCCTCCATCACCAGGGCCGGAGTCTGGATATCTGCCCAGACCTTGGCGGTGGCATGGAGCATCACCTGCTCCGAGGCACGGATGGTTCCCCGGACTTCACCGCCAATGACACAGCGGGCAACCTCGAGCTCGCCCTCTACCGTGCCACCCTCGCCGACCACCAACTCGGCTTTCGAGCGCACAGTTCCTTCGATGCGTCCATCGACGCGGAAATAGGTCTCGAATTCCAGCTCCCCGCGAATCGTACATCCTGAATCGACAAATCCATTGAGGGATTCTCCACCTCGAGCCATCACTCACCCCCCATCAAGAGATCGAAGACACGCACCAACTCTTCCTGATTCGAACACTCAATGATAATGCGGCCGCCCCGCCGGCGGGCCTGGATCTCGACTGGAGCACCCAGACGCAGGGCGAGCTTTCCCTCGGCCGCAGAAAGATTCGGGTCCTTGATGGAGCGGGCCCGAGCTTTCCGTTTTGGACCCGCCCCGTCCCGCGCCACCGCCGCGGCGCGCTCGAGTTCGCGGACGCTGAGGCCCGTAGCGGCCGCACGCCGAGCCCACTCACATCGTGCGCCGTCACCGACAAACGCCAGCAGGGTTCGCCCATGACCGGCCGACAGATCGCCTCGCTCCACCAGCTCTTGAACCTCGGCCGGGAGCTTGAGGAGGCGCAGCGAGTTGGCAACGGTGCTCCGGTCCATTGCAACGCGCTCCGCAATCTCAGTCTGCGAGAGACCGAGACTTGTTCTCAGATGATCAAAGGCGCGCGCCTCTTCCAATGGCGTCAAGTCTCGCCTCTGGAGGTTCTCCACCAGCGCCACCTCGAGCTGCTCGCTGTCTGTGAGACGTTCACGGATGATCGCCGGTATTGTCGCCAGTCCCGCTGTCCTCGCAGCCCGCCACCGTCGCTCACCGATGATCAAAAGGTAACGACCCGGCTCATCCTCGCTGACCAGTATTGGTTGGAGTACGCCGTAGCGCCGAATTGACGCCGCCAGCTCCTCGAGGGCCTGTTCATCAAACCGGTGTCGTGGTTGGTGGGGGTTCGGGTGAAGCTGTTCGACCGGAATCTCGGCAAGCCCGGCGCGCGCCCGGGGCGTTTCGGGGATGAGCGCCTTGAGGCCGCGACCGAGTGCCTGTTTTGCGGTCATGCTTTCCCCATCCGTTCGAGATACTCCCTGCCGAGCTGCAAATACGCCTGCGAACCGCGGCTTCGGAGATCGTACGCGTGAATTGGGCGGCCAAATGAAGGCGCCTCCGCCAAACGTACATTGCGCGGCACAAGCGTCTTGAAGACCAAGTTTCCGAAAACCCCCCGCACCTCTTCGGCGACCTGTTGCGCGAGGTTCGTCCGCTCATCGTACATTGTGAGCAGAATCCCGTCGATGGCGAGTCCGGGGTTGAGATAGCGGCGCACCTCATCCACGGTGGCCATCAGCATGGATACTCCCTCCATTGCGAAGTACTCACATTGGATAGGCACCAGAAGGCCATCCGCCGCCGCTAGCGCGTTGATCGTCAATAAACCGAGGGAAGGCGGGCAGTCGATGAGAACAAACTCGTACGGCTCCAGACCGTCGTCGGCCAGGGCATCGCGGAGTCGAAACTCCCTTCCGACCATTCCCACCAACTCGACCTCGGCTCCGGCGAGATCCGGGGTTGCCGGCACAATGGCGAGGTGGGGAAACTCGGTGGGTCGCGCAGCTGCCTCGATCGTCGCACCACCAATTACGACATCGTACGACGTTGCTCCGCCGCTGCCGTCACACCCCAGACCCGAGCTGCAGTTCGACTGCGGATCGAAATCGAGAAGCAATGTCCGGCGCTCATAGGCGGCCAAGGTGGCGCCGAGGCTGATGGCGGTCGTGGTCTTGCCCACACCACCCTTCTGGTTGGCGATTGCGACCACCCTAGCCCGCATATCTCAACACCACCTGTGGTGGCGCGTTTGGATACTGCCGACGCAGGTGCGCACGCAGCTCGGAACACCGTCGCGAGTGATAAGTTTCACGTGAAACATGGTTGCAGCCGTACGAGCCGGCCGCGATCCAGGCCGGGTAGTGCGGAGCTTAGCACACGCCAATCAGTCACTTCGCGAAGCCCTTCCTCGGCCTTCTGGGTAGTCCACAGAAAGACCGTCCCATTTGCGGCCAGCCGCGACCGCGCCCAACCGAGAATTTCCGGTTGCTTGCCGACTGCTCGCACGGTTACGGCGTCCCAGAGGCGGCCGTTTTCCAAATCGTGGTAGCGCGCACGTTCCGCCCTCGCATCCAGGCCGAGCTCTCGAATCACCAGTTTGAGAAACGCCCATCTCTTCTCTCGCGGCTCCAGGAGCACCCCAGAGAATCCTGGACACGCCGCCAATAGCGGCACCCCCGGGAGCCCAGCACCGCTGCCGACATCGATCAGGCGCCCATGGCTCCCCATGAGAGGGGCTGCTACCAACGAATCCAAAAGATGCCTGGTGACCAACTCTTCCCGCCCCGTATAACGCACGAGGTTATGACACCGGGACCACTTCTCGAGGAGCTCGGCATAGCGAACGAGGCGGTCGAGTGTCTCTCCCCCGCAGTGGGGCGCGAGGAGATCGCGGAAGCTCTTCTGGCCGCTCACTTCGCGTCCCGGCGTCGGGTCACACACCCGGCCAGGACAGCCAGTGCCGCCGGGGTGATTCCGGGGAGTCGCTCAGCGTCAGCGAGAGTCTTCGGACGATCGCGGACGAGCGCTTCCGCCGCCTCTCGTGTCAATCCGGACACGCCGGCAGGGTCGAGGTCTGTCGGGATTGGAATATGGCGTAAGCGGCGGAGTCGCTCGCGTTCACGCTTGTGACGAGCGAGATAGCCGTCGTATCGAAGGTGACCGATGACGATCCGCCTGTCTTCTTCGCTCAATGTTTGCAGTATGGGCAGGGCTGTCGCCGCCCGCTGTAGGTCAACATCGTGGCGGCGAAGAACCCGCGCCCACGTGGTAGGTTTTGAAAACTCAATCCCGGCCGTCTCCCGCACCAGGCGGCGGGTTGCGGCGTCGGGGTTCAGGCGGGACGCCGCCAACTCGGTGCCCGCTCGACGGCGGCGCCGCCAACGCTCACGTTCCACGTGAAACGCCCCTTCCCGCACCAGCCCCAATCGCCGACCTTCGGGCATCAGGCGTTCTCGGGCCGAATCAACCCCGAGGATCAAGCGGTGTTCGGCCCTTGATGTGAACATCCGGTAGGGCTCACGGTGCTCGCGTCCGCACACATCGTCAACCAACACCCCCAAATAGGCATCCTCTCGGGTTGGGATGTACTCCTCTTTTCCGCGCAGCCTGTGGACAGCGTTGATTCCCGCTAGAAGACCCAACGCCGCCGCCTCTTCATAACCGGATGTCCCGAGGAGCTGACCAGCAAAATACAGCCCCTTAACCTCCCTGCTCTGAAGGTCCATCCCTATCTGGCGCGGCGCCACTACGTCGTACTCAACCGCGTATCCGTACTGAAGAAACACCGCGCGTTCGAGACCCCGGACGCTGCGCACGACTCGTTCCTGGACATCACGGGGCAGGCTGGTAGAAAGGCCGTTGACGTAAATACGTTCACTCTCGACTCCCTCCGGTTCGAGAAAAACTGTGTGCCGAGTGTGGTGCGGAAACCTCACCACCTTGTCCTCGATTGAAGGACAGTACCGAGGGCCGACGCCTTCAATACCACCAGAAAAAAGTGGCGAGCGGTGAAGGTTTTCGCCAATGATCTCCTGCACCACGGGCGGGGTGCGCGTTACCCAACACGAGCACCGATTGCGAACTGATCGTGTCCGCCAGGAGAAGGGCCGTGGCTCCGGGTCGCCCTCCTGCACCTCGAGGCGCGATAGGTCGAGACTCGACCGCGCGAGTCGCGGCGGGGTGCCGGTCTTGAAACGGCGGAGCTCGAAACCGAGAGTGACCAGCGACGCGCCGAGCTTCGTACTCGGACGCTCACCGAGGCGGCCACCTGGCCTATGATCGTCTCCGGTATGAAGCAATCCACCGAGGAAGGTGCCGGTGGTGAGAACGATCGCACCCGCATCGATGAATTCACCTCCATCTAGATCGACGCCGCTCACCCGGTCGCCGTCGACTTGCAGGCCTGCAACCTCTCCCTCAATCAGGGTCACGCCCGGAAGCCGCTCTATCACCCGCCGCAGGAGGAGCGCATACGCCTCCTTATCGCACTGCGCTCGCGGGCCCCACACCGCCGGCCCGCGCGACTGGTTGAGCGTCCTGAACTGAATCCCAGTACGGTCGGCTGCCCAACCCTGGAGCCCGCCGAGGGCGTCAATCTCGGCCACCAGGTGTCCCTTGCCGATGCCTCCTATGGCCGGGTTGCACGGCATCTGGCCCACGGTGTGGCGGTGGAGCGTCACGAGAATGACCGACGCTCCCATTCGGGCCGCTGCCGCCGCCGCCTCGCAGCCCGCATGACCGCCACCCACCACGACCAGATCAGCTCTCACTGTCCCTCCTATTTCCCGATGCAGAATCCGCTGTAGATCGCGTCCAGGACATCTTCCGGTCCGACCTCGCCGATCAGCTCCTCAACCGACCGCACGGCCCACCTCACTCTCTCCGCCGCAAGCTCCGGACAACCCGGATCGCAGCCCTCAAGCTCTTTGGCGGCAGAATGCAACGCCCTGCGGTGGCGGGCTGCGATCGCCACCGCGCCCCCGAGGTCCGGAATCTCGCCCTCGACCAT
>JAOZUP010000096.1:0-9043 GCA_029938595.1 Thermoanaerobaculales bacterium
GGGATCTGTGCGGGGGGCGGCCCGCAAGGGCCGTTCCTACCGCGACCAGGCTATGCATCTGTCGCTGCTTCACGGCTCGGTCACCGGTGACGGATTGGGGTTGCCGAGTGGCGAGCGCGCGACCAGGCTTGTCGACTTCGAAAATTGAGGCCAGCGCCGAGGGCCCAGGTCACCGTGATGACTTCGTGAATCGAGGCCAGCGCCGAAGGCGCGACAGATAATTAGCCTGGGGCGTGAGCCCCAGGGAACAAGAATGCCCCCTCCTTCGAGCCCTGGAGGGGCGACAGATCGTGGGCTGCGGCGTGAGCCGCGGCCCTTCAACCGCCGGGTTACGCAAGGACCGAGGCTTCTTCGATCGGTCGGTAGAGGGTGTCGCGGAGGACCGGCGTGCGGCCGGCTTCGGTGATCAGCCGCTCGAGCCGCCGGCGCGCCATTCCGGCGCCGGCCGAACCGCCGGCGGCGCGGGTGATTCGCTCGTCGAGGATCGTGCCGTCGAGATCGTTGGCACCGAAGTGGAGCGCCACCTGCGCGATCTTCTCGCCGAGCATGATCCAGTACGCCTTGAGGTGGGGGACGTTGTCGAGCACGAGGCGTGAGACAGCCATGGTCTGTAGGTCGAGGTTCCCGGCGGTCGGGGGCAGGTGGTCGAGCTCGGTGTTCTGGGGATGGAAGGCGAGCGGGATCAAGCACTGAAAACCGCCGGTTTCATCCTGGAGCTCACGCAGGGCGAGGAGGTGGTCGACGCGATCAGCGGCCGATTCCACGTGGCCGTAAAGCATGGTGCAGTTCGACTTTAAGCCCACTTCATGAACGGTGCGAGCGATCTCGAGCCAGCGTTTGCCGTCGGTCTTGTGGTCGCAGATCTGACTTCGAACGTCTTCGTTGAAAATCTCGGCGCCGCCGCCCGGGCAGGAGTCGAGTCCTGCGTCACGCAGTCGCTCGATCGTTTCCTCGAGGGGCAGGCGCGAGGCCTTGGCTATGAAATCGAGCTCTACCATGGTCAGGGCCTTGAGGTGGATCCAGGGAAATCGCTGTTTGAGAGCGCGGAAGAGCTCCTCGTAATAGGCGACGAGCAGCTTCGGGTGGAGCCCGCCGACGATATGGAGCTCGGAGACCGACTCATCGACGTCGCGGGCCGCGATCTCCACCGCCTGATCGACCGAGTAGGTCCATCCCCGGTCGCGGTCGCGCCACGGCACATAGAATGCACACAGCTTGCAGGAGGCGACGCAGACGTTAGTGGGGTTGAGGTGGCGGTTGATGTTGTAGTAGGTGGTGTCGCCGTGAAGCCGCTCTCGGATCATGTTGGCCATGCGGCCGACCCCCAGGAGGTCGTCGGTGGTGGCGAGCAGCAAACCCTCGTCGCGGTCGAGACGCTCGCCGGCAAGCACCTTCTCGGCCACCGAGCCGAGGGCCGGATCACGCAATCGGAGAGTGCCGACGTCAGTCATCACCACGACATTATGCTTGAGACAGAGTCGCTAATCAAATGAGCCTCCTCCGGTACTCGCTGAAACGTGGGCGGGGATCCGACTTCGCCTACGGCTACGCCGGGACAAGTAAACCCCGCCCCTACGGTTCTCGTCGTAGAGGAGGGGTTTATCCCCTCCCATCCGAATCAACTCATTTCAGTTGTAGCGAGGAGAGGAACTGCTCGTTGGTCGGGAACTCGTGGACTTTTTGCAGCAGAAGCTCCATCGCCGCTTCGGGCGGCAGCGACGACAGCGCACGCCGCATGAGGTGGAGTTTTTCCACCTGTTCCTTCGGATAGAGCTTCTCCTCCTTGCGGGTCCCGGACTGTGGGATGTTGATGCAGGGGAAGATCCTTTTATCGAAGAGCTTGCGGTCGAGCACGATTTCCATGTTGCCAGTGCCCTTGAACTCCTGGAAGATGACCTCGTCCATACGCGAGCCGGTGTCGATGAGGCAGGTGGCAACCACCGTCAGGCTGCCGCCGTCCTCGACGTTTCGCGCCGAGCCGAAGAAGCGGCGCGGTTTTTCCATTGTCCGCGCGTCAATGCCGCCGGAGAGGATCCGTCCGGAGCCCTTCTGGAGATTGTTGAATGCCCGGGACATCCGGGTCAGCGAGTCCATGAAGATCACGACGTCATCACCCATTTCGACGAGACGGCGTGCGCGCTCGAAGACCATCTCCGAGACCTGGATGTGAGATTCGAGCGACATGTCGGTGGAGGAGGCGAAGACCTCGCCGCGGGCGATGCTCCGCTTCCAGTCGGTGACCTCCTCCGGTCGCTCGTCCACCAGCAGAACGAAGATCGTTGTGTTGGGGTGGTTGATGGCGATGGCGTGCGCCATCTGCTGCAGGAGGGTGGTTTTGCCGGCCTTCGGTGGTGACACGATCATGCAGCGCTGACCCTTGCCGAGAGGAGCGATCAACTCGGCGACCCGTGGCTCGACGATTTCCGGCTCGGTCTCGAGGTTGAATCGTTCCAGCGGGTCGATACTGATCAGCTCCGTGAACGGGACCGCCTTATTGCGGTATTCCTCCGGTTGCATTCCTTCGATGGTCTCGATCTCACTCATCCGAGGACGGTCTCCCTGATGCGCCTGCCCGGTGAGGATCAGCCCGGTCTCGAGGTGCAGGGGGTTCACCAGTTCTGCGGGGACGGTCGGGTCCGACCGGTCGGCGACGAAGTTGCGCTTCTCGGACACCAGCAGCGGACCACCGTTGTCGCGTACCCAGAGGTATCCCTCGACCTGGATCGGCGGCCCCTTCGGCCCCTGGCGGCGGCGCGGACGCCTGCGACGGCGTCGCGAACTCGATTTGCGTTGTTGCTGTTGCTGTTGTTGTTGCTGCTGCTCTTTATGCTCGTTCATTCCCTTTCCTCTTGTCGGAGAGACGGCTGCGACGGTTCAATACCGCGGAAATAATTCAGTTCACAGGCGCAACCGATTGACTTATCGGACGATCCGCACGGCACATACACTCATCACCGTTCAACCGTCCGGAGCGATGCGACCCGGGCGCCGACGCCTCATGCATCTGGCGGGCGTCATCCACGGGCCACCAATTACAGCCTAACCGGAAACGTCCGGATGCGCAACCGATATCACGCCTCCGAGTAATCGACCTTGCATCCGCAGCCGTCCCACATCCGTTCATAGGTCTCCAGGCGCCGGTCGACGAACTCCTCCGCCGCCTCGCGGGTCGGACGGATCCGAACCACAATCTCACGATCCGGCGTCTCCTCCTGGACCAGGACAATGTCTCTCAGGAGGATGATGCGGATCATCCCCGAGATGCAGGTGTCCTCCTCGCGGACGAGCTCGGCCGTTTCGAGGAGCCCGGAGAGTTCGTCCGGGGAGAGACCGAGACGTGACGCGTGACCGAGCTTTTCGAGCAGTGCATCGATGTCCACAGGAACCCTCCGATGTGATCACGCACAGATTACACCGGTTGATGTTGACACCGGTGTCGGCTTGGGTTCTACTTTCCATGGATCAACTCATGGAATGGACAGGGAGGTGCCCAATGAGATTTGTGAATGTGGTGCTCGTTTGTGTGATTGCAACTGTATTGATTGGGATTGGAACGCCCGCGGTAACGGCCCAGGAACCAGTGCCGGAGGCGCCGGTGCCGACGGTGCCGGGGATCTTCACGATCAAAGGTCAGTTCGTCAGGATCGCGTACAACAGCGAGGGCTGGACCACCCTCGGTTATCGCACGGCCAACGATTCGCAGGGCCAGGACTGGTTGATGGTCGAGGTGGGGTTGTCGCTCCGTAAACCGACCAAGAACCAGACGCTGACGCGTGACAGCTTCACCCTCAAGATGCCCGACGGATCGATCGTGCCGCTGGCAACCCAGAAGGAGTACAACGGGGCCGGTTATCAACGGGCGTTAAACGCAAGGGCCAACACCGTCCGCGACTCCATCAACTACTTTCCGGTCGAAGCGAACCAGGCCTGTTCGGTGGGTTTCTTCTCGGATCCCACGAAGGGGGCGCGGTCGATCTCCTACGATCAGTTCGAGCTGAGCTTCCGCCGTGCCTGCCTCGGCCGTCTGTTCTTCAAGCTGCCCGCGGGACAGAAGATTGTTCCCGGCCAGTACTGGCTCTACACCGATTTCGCCGGCAGCCAGGTCCAGACGCCCTTCAGGATCATGACCAAGGAGGAAGAGAAGTACCTCAGGAAAAACTGGAAGGACCTCAAGAAGGAGCATGAGGCGTTCCTGAATTCGGAAGCCGAGAAGGCGAA
This sequence comes from Thermoanaerobaculales bacterium, assembly GCA_029938595.1. Lineage (GTDB taxonomy): Bacteria > Acidobacteriota > Thermoanaerobaculia > Thermoanaerobaculales > Sulfomarinibacteraceae > Sulfomarinibacter. Next base: position 4,219 of record JAOZUP010000096.1, read on the forward strand.
GCAGCAGTAGTAAACGACGATCGACGACCCTTGGCCTGACAAATAGAGCCCCCCGGGAGGGGGGCTTTCCTTTCAACGACTCTCGCGAGCACGCCGCGGTGCTGTAGCTCCGGATGAAATCGATGTGAAGAAGACTCTGACTCTCCTGATGCTGACCGTCCTGCTCCCCGCGGGGGTGCTCGGCGCCACGTTGCCGTGCTCGGTCTGTGCAGGGGTCCGGGTCGACGATCCCGCTCGCATCACGGCCGCGATCGCAGGTGGGTCGCGCCTCGGCGATGACGACGTGCTCTTCGTTGCCTGGACCGTGCCCCTCGACGGCACGGCGGATCCGACTCCGGCCGCCGAAATACGAGCCGCGGGCGCCAAGCCGTGGATCAGGGCCGAGTTCAGAACCCCGCAGCCGATCGGCGATCACCTCGATCGGTTCGAGAGAGAGCTCGCGTCGATGGTTCGGCTGGTCCGCGATGCGGGCGGCAACCTGGTCGTTCAGGCGCTGTGGCGTCCGGAATCCGGCGGCTCACCGGGTCCCGAGGACCACGCCTTCCTCCTCAAAAAGGCGGCGGTCGTGGTCACCGGTGCGTCGGCGGATGCGCGCTTCGTCGCCGGGCCTCTCGCCGCCGACCCCGACAGTCTGCGGGCTTTGTATGCGGAGGAGATGGCCGCCTACCTCGATCTCGTTGCCCTCGCTCCCGGCGACGATCTTTCGGCGGCGATCGCCGTGCTGACAGAGCTCGACCCGGGCAAGCCGGTTGCCCTCGATGCCTTGCCATGGCCCGAGGAACCAACAACCGTGCTGGCTGAGGTTGCCGAGGCGTCGGCCGCGGGCGTCGCCATTACCTTCTTCGATGCGGGCCCTGCGGACACTATCGATCTGGAGCCGCTGAAGGTCTTCGCTCGCGAGCTTCGGGGCGACCTGGTCTTTGATCCGTACTCGACGCCGAGCGGTGCGCGCGCGGCGTGGTCCTTCGTCCGTGAGGATCTCGGTCTGAGGGTGATTGTGGCGCCGCCGGCGCACGAAGCGCAGCTTCGGTTGAGCTTTGCCGACTCGCAGCTACGGGCGGCGACCCGGGTCGATCTGAAGACCGGGGCGGAGCACGCCGTGCCGGACCAGTGGCAAACCACGCAGGGGTTTTCGGTCACGGTTGATGATCCCGGTCCGGTGGTGCTGCTGCGGCTCGAGCGGCCGAGCGCGGCAGAGCTCGCAGGTTTCGAAACTGAGCTCGAGGTCGACGCCAATCGTGAGATCCCGGTCGAGGAGATCCTGCGCCGGTTGCAGGCCTTCGAGGACGACCAGGTACGCCGATTGGTTCATTACCAGGCGACGAGAACCCTCCACCTGCGATTCCAGGCGATCCAGGGGGCGTTCGAGGCAGCCTATGCCGGTGACTTTTTCTATCGCCGCGACCATAGCTTCGACTGGGTGTGGGGGGACTTCTACGTCGGCGGCGTCAAATGGAAATCCAAGAAACTCCCGAAGGTGCCGCTGATTCAGCCCGAGAAGGTCGCGTCGCTGCCGGCCGAGATCCGCTTGCACAAGGATTACGACTACCGGCTGCGAGGTACCCAGATCATCGACGGCCGCGATTGTTGGGTGATCGACTTCAAACCCCTCGATGTCGTGCCGGGCAGGAGTCTGTACCGAGGCACGGTGTGGGTCGACCGCGAGCGTTTCGCCAGGGTTCGGACCCGGGCCACCCAGATCGGTCTCGAAGGGTCGGTGCTTTCCAACGAGGAGGTCTTCCATTTCACGCCGCTGGATGCCGCCGGCGGCCCGGCTCCGTGGTCAGAGGCGAGCTTCGTCCTCCCGCTCGTGATCAACGGCCAGCAGACGATGTCCCTTCTCAGTGTCACCCTCCCGGTCGAGGTAGAGACCGTGCTCACTGATGTCCGCATCAATGGCGAGGCCTTCGATCGCAACCGAGAGGCGGCCCTGATTTCGGACGCGACGATTCTGCGCGACACCGACGACGGGCTGCGCTACCTGCCGAAGGACAAGGATGGCCAACGCTATGTCGAGACCAAGATTGACTCGACCCGTCTCTTTCTTGTCGGCGGGGTCTTCTGGGACGAGTCGGTGGACTACCCCCTCCCATTGGCGGGCGTGAGCTATCTCGACCTGGACGTCAAGGACACGGGCGCGCAATTTGCCGTGTTCTTCGCTGGCGCCTTACTCAACGCCGGTTACTCCGATCCGAATCTCTTCGGCAGCCGATTCAACGGCGGCGCCAACCTCGACGGGCTCTTCTTCAAGGCCAAAGACGAGCTCTACCGCGACGGTGAGGTCGTGCCCGGGGAGGACGTCAAGAGCCGGAACGCTTCGGGTGATATCTTCGTCGGTCGTCCGCTGGCGAAATTCCTGTCTGCCGAGCTAACCTACCGTCTCCGACAGGACGACTACAGCCGCGCAGACGACACAGCCGACGACTTCGTGCTTCCCATGGACACCCTGACCCAAACTCTGAGGGCAAGGATCGAGTACAACCGTTCGGGCTACCGCCTGAAGTTGGAGGGAGATACCAACCGGCGTTCGGATTGGGAGTTCTGGGGTCTGCCAGGCAACGACGAGTACGACCCCGCGCAGAAGGACTATCAACGGTGGCAGATCGCTTTCGCCAAGACCTGGTGGCTACCCAATTTTCGCAAGATCGGTCTCGCCCTCGAGCACCTCGATGGCTCGAATCTCGACCGTTTCTCCGGCTACGACTTCGGAATCTTCGGAAACGCTTCGGTTGCCGGCTATCCGAGCGGTTTGGTGCGGGCTGAAAAGGCCGACGGCGCCCACCTTCTGGCGGGAATCAACTACTTCGACAAAATCCGCTTCGAGGTCAAGGGGGATGCGGTGTGGGCAAGCAACGCCATGACCGGCCTCGACAAGGAGCTCCTGGCCGGCATCGGGGTCAGTGGCACCATGACCCTGCCCTGGCAGCTGATCATGAACTTCGAGGCCGGCTACGCTGTCGCGGGCCCAGGCAAGGGAGGCATCGCCCTGCGGGTGTTCTTCCTCAGACTTTTTCCGGGCCAGTGAGGGGTCTCCAGGCCGCAGTTGCTGTTTGCTGAAGACACCCACCGTGAAGAGCGTTCCCCGAGCGGCGGACGGCGCGCCCCATGAGAGAGAAACGCGGGAGATTCCTGACAGCGAGTTTTGAGGATTCGGCATACGATCGAGCGCCGAAGGCTATGAATCTTCCGCCGCTTCGCGGCTGGCTCGAACCATGACCTAGAAATTTGGAATTTTCAAAGCCTGCATGCCACCCCAGGGATTCGTGAAGCTCCAGGCCGCCTATCGCGGATGCAGCCAGGTCGGCAACAGCGAGTATGGATCGATGTTCACTCCCTGGTTGTAGCCGACCCCGTTCTGGCCCAGGAGTTTCTGCAGCTCACCCTCGTTGAAGGCGTCGAAGGTCTCCGTCGCGCCGCCGATGTGTCTGCCGCCGACACAGATCTGGGGAATGGTCTTGACGTCGAAGCGCGTGTTGAGCGCGGCCCGCACCTGGCCGCCCCAGTCGTCCTCCTGATACTCCACCGAGTCGAGGTCGATCGAGCGGTAGGGGATACTGCACTCGCCGAACATCTTCCGCACCGACCAGCAGAACTCGCACCACTCGAAGGCGAACATAACCACCGGCTGCTCGGGATCGTTGATCACCTGGTCGAGGAAGGCCTCGGCTTTGGCTGTAACCGGTGCCGGTTCGGAATCGTCCTCGGCGGGTGGCGCCGCCGGCGGTGCGTCGAAGCGGAAGCTCGGGGTCGACTTCGAGATCTCGATCTCGTCGGCGGTCATGTCCTCCGAGATGTCGTAAAACAGCGGGGTCGTCATGTAACGCTCGCCGGTATCAGGCAGCATGGCGAGCACGGTGCTTCCTTCGGGCGCCTTCTTGCAGACCTCAATCGCACCCGCCAGGGTGGCGCCGGCCGAGATGCCGACAAAGATCCCTTCCTTCTGTGCCAGGTCCTTTGAGCACTGCAGTGCGTCGTTGCCCTTGATCGGCATGAAGATGTCGAGCAGGTCCGCGTTCTGAGCATCCTCGGCCAGCTTGGGGATGAAGTCCGCTGTCCAGCCCTGCATCAGGTGGGCGCGGAAGGACGGGTGGCTCTCGGCGATTGAGCCGTCAGAGTTGCGCGCCTGCGGGATGCCTGAGCTCAAGAGCGGCGAGTTGTCGGGTTCGCAGACGACGATCTTGGTATCGGGCCGCTCCTTCCTGAGGACTCGGGAGACCCCCTTGAGGGTGCCGCCCGTGCCGAAACCCGTCACCCAGTAGTCGAGCCGTTCGTCTGAGAAGTCCGAGAGGATCTCCTGCGCTGTGGTCTCCGAGTGGACGTTGGCGTTGGCCTCGTTCTCGAACTGGCGGCACAGGAACCAACCGTGGGTCTCGGCCAGCTCCTCGGCCTTCAGGAGCATTCCCGTGCCCTTCTCCGCGGCCGGCGTCAACACCACCCTGGCGCCCAGGAAGCGCATCATCTTGCGGCGCTCGATCGAGAAATTCTCGGCCATGGTGACGACCAGCGGATAACCCTTCTGGGCGCACACCATCGCCAGTCCGATGCCAGTGTTGCCGCTCGTCGCCTCGACCACCGTCTGCCCCGGTGTGAGCTTTCCCGAGCGTTCGGCGTCCTCGATGACGCCCAACGCCAACCGGTCCTTGATCGAGCCCATCGGGTTGAAGGACTCGATCTTGACGTAGAGCTTCGCGCCGTTGGGGGCGAGCTTGTTGATTCTTACTACCGGCGTGTTGCCGATCGCGCCGAGGATGCTGTCGTACTTGGCCATCTTTTCTCCTTGTGGTTCAGTGAGGAGTATAATCTATTTGATACCTAGACTCATTCC
>JAOZUP010000096.1:9143-11042 GCA_029938595.1 Thermoanaerobaculales bacterium
ATATTGATCGCCAATCCGCCTTCGGAGGTCTCCTTGTACTTGGACTGCATATCGAGACCTGTCTGCCGCATCGTGCGGATGACCTGGTCGAGGGAGACGAAACGCGTGCCGTCGCCTCGCAGGGCGATGCGGGCGGCGTTGACGGCTTTGACCGCCGCCATGGCGTTGCGCTCGATGCACGGAATCTGAACCAGACCGCCAATCGGGTCGCAGGTCAGACCGAGGTTGTGCTCCATGCCGATCTCGGCCGCACTCTCCACCTGCTCCGGGGTGCCGCCGGCAGCTTCGGCCAAACCGGCTGCGGCCATCGAGCAGGCGACCCCGACCTCGCCCTGACAGCCAACCTCGGCGCCTGAGATCGAGGCGTTGGTCTTGTACAGCATGCCGATAGCCCCGGCGGTGAGGAGGTAGTCGCGAACGGCGGTTGCGGGGAGCCTTTTCACGAACCGCTCGAGAAAGCGCATACCTGCGGGCACGATGCCTGCCGCGCCGTTGGTGGGCGCGGTGACCACCCGGCCGCCGGCAGCGTTCTCCTCGTTGACGGCCATGGCGTAGAGCACGATCCAGTCCATCGCACCGAGAGGATCGCCGTAGGCCCCTTCGTCCTGCTTCGTGAGGGTGTCGTGCAGACCGGGCGCGCGACGGCGAAGGCCGAGAGAACCGGGCAGCTTGCCGCGTTCGCGGATTCCTCTCTCAACGCATGTGTTCATGGTCTGCCGGAGGCGCTCGAGCTCGGCGTCGATCTCCTCGGTTGAGCGCCACGCGTGCTCGTTGGCGTAGACGATCTCAGCGATCGACTTCCCCGTCGTACGGGTGATCTCCAGTAGGCCGTCCCCCGAAGAAAAGGGGTGCTCTACCGCTGCCGGGTTCTTGATCAGATTGTCAGCCTGGGCTGTCTTTTCGCCGACGATGAAACCGCCGCCGATGGAGTAGAACTTCTTGGTGAAGATCTCGGCGCCTCCGACATCGAAGACCGTGAACAGCATGCCGTTGGGGTGGAAAGGGAGCAACTCGTCCGGCTTGAAGACGATGTCACGGTCGGGCACGAACTCGATCGAATGCTCGCCATTGAGCTTGAGTTCATTCGAGTTGACGACTCCGTCGTACAGCGGCCCTTGCTGATCCGGGTTGATGGTCTCCGGGTGCTCGCCCTGGAGCCCCCAGACGATCGCACGGTCGGTGTGGTGACCGCGGCCGGTGGAGGCGAGCGAGCCGTAGAGATCGCAGCGGATCCGAGCCGTACGCTCGAACAATTCGTGTTTCCTCAGCTTCACCAGAAGGAAGTTGGCCGCCCGCATAGGGCCCACCGTGTGCGACGACGACGGCCCGATGCCGATCTTGAAGATGTCGAAGACGCTGAGCTCCATCGCAAGAGCGTAGCAGATGGCTTGGGATCAAACCGACGACCTCCTGAATGTCATGTCTTGACGCAGCCGGCATGACATGACAAGAATATTTTCACAACAAATGTGTTTGATGTTGAATGAGAGGAGATTCACATGAATCAGAGGAAAGCTGTCATCGGTTTGTTAACCGTCACCGTCATAGCGGTTGGCATCGGTATCGTCATCGGCGCCGCCGTCAACCAGGGCGCGGAGGCCGCGAGCTCAACCAAGGGAATATCGCCGGTCGATGCACGAGCACGAGACTTCTACGCGCCAAACAGTGAAGACCTTGCACCTGACGAGATGCGGTTGATTGCCTGTGGCACAGGGATGCCGACGGCGCGTCCGAAACAGGCGGCGTCGTGCTGGCTGCTCGAACTGGGAAATGGTGACAAATTTATCTTCGATATTGGGACCGGATCGGCAGAGCGCATCGCCGCCATGCAGATCCCCTACAACTACCTCGACAAGGTCTTCCTGAGCCACCTGCATACCGACCACTTCGGTGATCTGG